>VGOB01000013.1 GCA_016865935.1 Chloroflexota bacterium
TGGCGCACCTGTTCCAACGCATTTTTCTTGATCTGGAAGGTTATCGCTTGTTTGCTCGCCGCACTACTAGATATGCCGGGTATCACGGCAATTCCCAATGAACCGGATGATTTTGTCCTGCTCATCGGCGCGACGTTTGACGCGCTGCAGGATTACTTGACCGCGCGGAACGCGCAAGACGGCGAACCGCTGTTCACCGGCGAAGGCAACCGCGCGCGCGGGGCGCGAATGACGACGCGCGCGATTCGGGAGCGGGTCAACACCTACTTGCGCGCGGCGGGCATCAAAAAGCCGACGATCACCGCGCACAGTTTTCGCCATAGCGCGATCACCTGGGCGATCCGCAACGGCGCGAATCCGCTCGCCGTGCAACGGATGGCGCGGCACGCAAGTTTTGACACGACCCAACTGTACTACCACGAGACGAACCGAACCGGCAAGGACGCGGCAGAACGCTTTGTCCCGGAGTTGGCTTAATTCCCTTAATACGGAATTGCGGAATTAGAAACACCAGGGGAAAAAGCGCGTTTCCTATGCCGTCCTATCGCCTGTTCAATCGCGATTGCCGCGAAATTCTACCCGAACTTGCCGCGCTGGGCATCGCGATTATCGCGGATCCGCCCTACGGGATTCGTTACAATCCCGGCTATGGCAAGCGCCGGGGCGCGTACCCGATGAACGTCTCCAAGCAACGGCGCATCATCGGCGACGACAAGCCGTTTGACCCCGCGCACTTGCTACGCTTTGAAACGGTCGTCCTGTTCGGCGCGGAGAATTTCGCGGACAAACTCCCGGCAAGCCGATGCTGGTTTATCTGGGATAAGCGGTGTGGCGTGATTCCCCCGCGTGATCAAGGCGATTGCGAGTTGGCGTGGTGTAACGTGAAGGGCGTCCCGCGTGTCTTTCGTCACGTGTGGGACGGGATGATTCGGGCGAGCGAACGCAACACGCGGCGCGCGCATCCAACGCAGAAACCCGTCGCGCTGTTCAAGTGGATTATCGCGCAATTGAACTTGCCGCCCGCGACGACGATCTGCGATCCGTATATGGGCGTTGGCGCGTGTGGCGTCGCGGCGGCGGAACTTGGCTACAGTTTCATCGGGATTGAACTTGACCCGCTTTACTTTCATCACGCGGAATGGCGCATCGGCGCGGCATACGCGCAAATGACAATGAGCGAATCGCCGATTGCGAATTGCGAATTGCAAATAGCGAATTGCAAATTCGGAGAGGAGACAGAATGAACGAACCAACAAAAACGAACGGCGCGCCGAAAACCTGGGGCGCATCATCGGCGGAATTCTACGCAAGTTTGCGCGACAAGCCGATTCAAATTGTCACGCTCGACGGCAAGATCTACAAGGGGATGCTCGTGGGCGTAGACACATACGATTTGACGCTCCGCCAGGCGAACGGCGCGCCGATGCTCTTGGCGAAACACGCGGTCAAATTCATTCAAGCCGATACGCCGGGCGCGTGAGAGGTGAGCGATGCGAATTGTGATCGAGTTGGCGGACGGACGCGTGTTCGTCTTGGAATGGTATACCGTGCTCGCGCTGGTCGCGCTGGGGGCGACCGCGCTGGGGCTTGGCGTCCAGGTGCTCGCGCGGTGCCGGTAGGCAAAACGAGGTAGGTTATGGCTACGATTGCAAGGCAATGCAAAGCGAAAACGAAAAGCGGTGGAGAGCGCCGGACACGACCGCGCGGCAAAAAAGGCGCGCGCCCGAATGGGTTGACGTTCGCGCAAATGATCGCGGCGGCGATTGGCAATGAAGCGGCAAAAGGCAACGTTAGAGCGGCGCGGGAAATTCGGCGGGCAACCGAAGACGCGCCGCCGAACATCCTCGACGCGTCTGATATTCTGCCGGTAGCCGAAATGATCGCATTTGATAGCACGCGGGCATAGTGGAAATTGTCAAATGTTTTATGCCATTTCTGGGGCGTGAAAAAATGGGCTATTCGCACGGGAAGCGGCGCACGACGGTCGAGTGCTGTCACGTTTTGAGTGTGTGGGGCTATTTGCAACGCGCGCAAAAAGTGAATAGGGCGGACGCGGTGGACGCGATTGACTTTGAACTTGACGCCGCGCGCGCGGTGATTGAATTCACGCGCGACGGGCGATCGTACCGGCAAACGCTCACACTCACGACGACGCCGTGTCACTATGGCGGGGCGCGCGCGTGGTTTGTGTGTTCTCATTGCGGACGGCGCGTCGCCAAAGTCTATCTGCCGTGCAACGTATACTCCAACGGCGCGCGCGTGTGTGCGTGGTTATGCCGTCACTGCTGGGGCTTGACCTATGAGCAACGGCGCGCGCGGCGCGCCGGTTGCGGGCGGATGTGGGTTTACCAGCATCGGGCGGATCGGATCCGGGCGCGCTATTTTGAGCGCAAGGGCGCTCACACGCGAACGATAGTCAAACGGTATCACCAACTCCAAGCGTTGGACGCGCTTGCCGCCGCGAATCTGCAAATCCCCGCGTGGTTGCTCCGGGGGCTTGACGCGCTCGAATCGAAAACAGAGAACGAATGACCGCGAAAACTGTTGACCCGCAATCGAATACCTTTTGCCGAATCGTCGCCGCGCTGCTCATTGAATCCGCGCGCGCGACAAGTGCGACACACGCGCCTAAGCGCAAACGCAAACCCAACGGCAACGGACGGCGCAATCGGGAGTAAATCGCGATGCGAAACGTCGCCTTGTGCTATGTGCGTAAATCTATGGTGCGAACCGCCACGGACGCCGTGAGTCCGGAACGCCAACGCGCCAACTGCCAGGCGGAAGCCACGCGGCGCGGCTACGTTCCCGAATTCTATGAGGACGCGGAAGGGCACCGCTCGGGGCGATCCGAAAAAGGGCGTCCGGGTTGGCTTGCGTTCAAAGACCAATTGGCGCGCCCGGACGTCGCGGCGGTGATCGTCGAATCGCTCTCCCGCGCCAGCCGGAGCGTCAAGGACTTGGCGACCTTGCTCGACGAACTCCAAGCGCGCGAGATTGCGCTCGTGTCACTCAAAGAGCAGATTGACACGGCGACCGCGATGGGGCGCGCGTTCATCGGCATTATCGCGGTGATCAATCAGTTTGAAAGTGACATCGCATCGGAACGAATGAAGATGACCATTACTTTCAAACGCGAACACAAGGGGCAACACTTTGGCTATACGCCGTTCGGCTGCGAACGCGATCAAGCCGCCGACGGCGCGCTCCGCCCGTCACGTGAGGGCGTGTGGCGGATCGGCGACGCGGTCGTGGTGGGGTTGCGCGACGAACCGCCGTTCGCCGATGAAGCGCGCGCGGCGCAAGTGTGGCGGGGTTATCACGATGCGCTGGGGCGGTGTTTTGAATGGTACGCCGAAGGGGACACCGGGAATATCGCCTTGCGCGACCGTTTGAACGCGGCGGGGTATCTCTATCGGGACCGGCGCGGCAACCCGCGCGCGTTTGACGAAAACGACGTCCGCCGGATGCTCGCGGCGCAGCGGGTCTATGCCGGATTCATCCTGAACGGGCGCGCGAAAATGGGCGCGGGCGTATTGCGCGCCGCGAACTTTGCGCCGATCGTACCGCGTGAATTGTGTGATCGCGTTCAAGCGATGATGGTGACGCGGCGCAAGTACGGCGCGCAATTCATCGCGCATCGCAAGGGACGCTTGTATCTCTTGGGCGATCTGCTCTATTGCGGCGCGTGCGGTCAAAAAATGGGCGGCGTGTTTCAGGATGGCAAAGCGTTCTATCGGCATACGCGCGCCAAGCGACAATGCTCGGCGGGCGGTCAAACGCTCGCCGAACCGCTCGACGCCCAGGTGTTGGAAATGCTCCAACGCTTTACGGTGCCGGAGGATTTGAAAACGCGCATCGTCGCGCTCGCCCGTCAAATGCTGCAAGCGCAGGCGCGCCCCGAACATCGCGCCGCGCGCGCGACGCTCGCCAAGTTGGGGCGCAAGTTGGAGAACTTGAAAGAGCTGCGGATTGACGGCGAAATTGACCGCGCCGAATATGCGCGGCGCAAGGCGGAAATCGAAACGCAAATCCAAGCCGCGCAAGCGCACTTGGGCGATACGCCGCCGGACGCCGCGCGCCTCGAGCAACTCTTGACGAAAATAGATCGGATTGCGGACGTGGTGCGCGAGGGGAGCGCGCCGCGCAAGAAGGAACTGTATCGCGCTTTGTTTGAGCGCATCGAGCAAGTAGACGGGCGCATCACGCGCGCCATTCCGCGCGAATGGGCGCGCCCGTTTTTCAAAACCGCGTGACGACGGCACGCGAACGATAGCGACGACCGTGATAGCGCGGCGCAAAGTCTCTCCCGGGGCATTTTCTCCAGTTGTAAAAATCGTCGCTTGGTAATTTCTTACCAGGCGACGATTTTTACGACGGTGAGTCATCCGCCCGGATGGCGGTACCGCGCCGCGCTGATGCTTCCGCCGCCAACGAGTACGATATCAGGATCGGTTGCATCAGCCGTACCGCGCGCAACTCGCGCCGGGGATGTACGCGCTCTTCGACGCGGCAAGAACGCCGGCGCGCGCGGCGCCGCGCTCTCCGGCGCGGGACCCCGCATCATCGCGTTCGCGGTGCATCACGGCGAACCGGTGGCGCGCGCGTTGACGCAAGCCGCGCAGCGGATCGGCTTGGCTGGTACGACGCGCGTCGTCAGCGTCAGTCCGCGCGGCGCGGAGGTTCGGCAAGGATGACCTAGTTCGGTTTCGATCAAATTTGACAGGGGGGGGGGGGGATATGGTTAATTCACAAGTTTCGGTTTCAGCGTGTCAGGGGGATACTACGATGTATCGCAGTTGTACGTCCTGTAATTCATCCAATTCATTCTCAAGTCAAAACGCATTGCCGTCTGTTGCGCTTGCGCGCTAGCGGCTAGGCGTTTTTTATTTTTCCATCTGTCAGGAGGCGCACCGAACACTATTCCACCATCTTTTCATCCTATCGAATTTTGCAAACCGATTGAAATTTTGTCCAAGGAGACAAACAATGAACACACAATTTTTCCGCACGCTGTGCAAGCCCGCAACACTCTTCACGATGCTTGTGTTGCTGGTCGTACTGGCAAGCGCGGCACCCGTTACCACGTTTGCCGCACCCAAAGTAACGATCAACGAAACATTCCGCAACGGCACTGCGTCCGGCTGGAATCTGTCGGGGAGTGCGACACTCACGAGCGGTGGCGTAGACCCTGCCGGTGCTGGCTGGCTTCGCTTGACCAGCGCGACGAACGACCAAGCCGGCTCCGCAATTTACAACACCGCGTTCTCCAGTTCGGATGGTGTGCGCGCCACCTTCACCTATGCCACCTACGGCGGCTCCGGCGCGGACGGCTTTAGTTTCTACCTGATTGACGGCGCGACTGCAGTGCCAACTCTTGGCGCGGCTGCCGGCTCGCTCGGCTACTCGTGGTGGAATACGAGTCCATTCCAAAACGGTGTCACCAACGGCTACGTCGGAATCGGGTTTGACGAGTATGGCAATTTCTCGAACCAGGATTTTGGCGCTTGCGGCGCAGGCGCTTGCCCCGGTCGGGTAGCCAACTCGGTCACGATTCGCGGTTCGGGCAATCTGAATACCGGATTCAACTACCTGACGCGCGCGAGCGCGTCGATCGCAACCGCTAGCCGCGCGGGCGCCAAGCGCGCGCGCATCACAATCTCTGCCGGAGCCACCAAGTACATCACGGTCGAGATTGATTCCGGTTCCGGTTTTCAGACCATCATCAACAATTTCAATCTCACGGCAGCCGCTGGGCAAGTCGCGATGCCCACCACCTTCAAGATGGGCTTTTCCGCCAGCACCGGCGGCTTGACCAACTATCACGAAATTCGTGATCTGACGGTTGGTGGCTCTCAACCATCAACCACCACGCTCACCTCTTCACGCAATCCTTCAACGTCGGGTCAAGCGGTCACGTTTACCTGCACCGTCACCGGTTCGGCGGGCACGCCCACCGGCAACGTGAGTCTTTACGATGGCTCGACATTGCTTGGTAGCGGCAGTCTGAACGGCGCTGGACAGTGGACATACACCACATCAGCACTCGCCGTTGCATCGCACGCGCTGCGGTGCGAATACGGCGGCGACGGTACCTACGGTGTCAGCGCGGGCACGGTGACGCAAATTGTGAACGCGGCGGCAGCCGCTGAAGTTCCTGAAGCCGCCACGCTCTTGCTGATGAGCGGCGGCTTGGGTGGCGTTGGCGTTTGGCTGCGCTATCAATGGGCGCGGCGCAAGAAAGCCAAATAGCCAGATAGTCGCATAGTCAACTCATCAAATGCAAGTCCAGATGCGCTCAGCAAAGAATCGCAGGGCGCATCTGTGTTTTGACTATTCCCCCAAACTGTGTACTATCATTTGCAATGAATTCGCCATCCGCACCGCGCGCCGAGACCGATCCGCGCATCGTCAAACTTCTTTTCCTCGCGACGATTTTGCTTTTTCTCCCGACCTGGGTCTGGCTGATCGACGCGTGGTTGAGCAATCCGTACTATTCGCACGGACCGCTCGTCATCCTCGTCTCGCTCTATTTCGCGTGGGCGCGGCGCACGCGCGCCGGCGACGTGCCGCTGTTCAAACCGACACCGCTTGGCTGGGTCGTGATGATCGCCGCGCTCGCGATCCATTTGTGGGCGACGCTCTGGCGCGCGTATTACCTTTCCGCGCTGACGATTCCTTTCGCGTTCGGCGGCTTGCTCCTCACCTTGTACGGCTGGCGCATCACGCAACGCTTTGGCTTCCCGCTCGCGTTTTTGTTCTTGATGATCCCTCTGCCGATTGCCGAACGCCTGGGTCCGACGCTCGAAAGTTGGACCGCGTCGAGCGCGACCGCGCTCGCGCAATTGTTCGGCGTGGCGGCGCGGAACGAAGGCGCGCAAGTCTTTCTGCCCAACTCGACGTTCACCGTCGGGCTTCCGTGCGGCGGCTTGCGCTCCGCGATTGCGATCGTCACGCTGACGACGCTGGTCGCGTACATCTTGCAAGGACGCCGCGAAGCGCGCCTCGCGCTCTTTTTTGCGGCGATTCCGATCGCGCTCGCGGCAAATACGTTTCGCCTCGCGCTCTTGTTCGCGATTGCGAACGCGTGGGGCGCGGACGCCGCGCTCAAATATTTCCACGATTGGTCGAGTCCCGTTTTGTTCGCGTGCGCGTGCGCGCTGATCCTGGGACTGGCGCGCCTCCTTGGCGCGTGGCAAGTTCGCTGGGAGGTTGTGTTTCCACAATGAACGATGAAAATGTCATTGCGAACCGCGTAGCGGCGAAGCAATCTCCAATTTGCTCGTCGGAGATTGCTTCGGGCAAAAATCGCCCTCGCAATGACAAACCCCATTCCCTCGTGTTGCTTGGATTACTCATCCTCGTCGGCGGCGCGACATTGTTCATCGCGTACGCGCGCCCCACGCCTCCGCCGCCCGCGCCGAGCGCGCCATCGTCCAGCGCGACGCCGATGCACACGTACCTGATCGACACAGCGGGCTGGTACGAAATCACGCCGAACGAACGCGCGGTCGCCAGTCCATTCGATCTCTCCATCGAAAATTTGAAGGCGTTGCCGCCGCAGATCGGGCAATGGCAGAGCGATCCGATCAAACTCGGCGGCGAAGTCAACGAGTGGTTCGAAAATCCCGATCTCGCGCTCTCCTCGATTTATCGCGACGCGCGCGGCAATCAAGTGTGGTTTTCCACCTTCGGCAGTCGCGGGCGCAAAAGTTATTTCCTGTTCGAGCATACGCCGATCACGTCGTACCCGGCGGCTGGCTGGACGGTGCTGGAAAGCGGCGTCACAGCGATTCCCGTCGGCGAGAAAAATATTTTCACGCAACGCGCGTTGCTGACGATTGGCAGTGAGCGCCGGATCGTCTTTTACTTTTACCTCTGGTCGAGTTTCGATCGCGATCCGGAAAAAGGCGTGATCACCGCGCGCTTGCACGTGCCGGTCGCCACGAACGATCAAGCCGCGTTCGACGCGGGCGTGGATTTCATCCGCGCGCTCTTTCCTCAAGTTGTGACGTGGCGGCGGTTTTGAGCGCGCCGCGCGTTTTCACTCGTAACTGAGACTCTGCCGCACACTCAAACTCGCCGCGCTCAGCGCGGGCGCGATACTCGCGAGCGTCCCGACGACGATCACAATGACGAACCAGTACGCGATGCCGTTGGACGCGTACGCAAAATCGAGCGGTGTTTGAATGAACGCCATCCCGACTGCGCGCGCCATTCCGCGCGCGAGCGGCACGCTCGCGACAATCGCCAGCGCGAAACTGACGAGCGCGATGACGATGCTCTCGCCCCAGAAAATCTTGACGATGTCGCGGCTGTCCGCGCCAATCGCGCGCATCACGCCGATTTCTTTGCTGCGCTCCAGCACGTTGATGCTCATCATCCCCATCAACCCGATCCCGCCGACGAGCGCGGTCAACAGCGACATCACGAGCAAAAAGACGACGAGAATCTGATACAAACTTGTCACCTGGGTTTTGATCTCGCCGAGAATTTGCGTCGAGTAAACGTCAATTCCTTTTGTGTTCAGCAGCGCGATCACCTCGCGCGTGATTTGTTTTTGCGATGCCGCGTCGTGCGTCTTGTATTGCACTTGGAGCGTGATCGTCTTGTCGGTGCGCTTCAAAACGCGATCCAACGCGTCGAACGAAACGAAGACGCTCGTCTGCTTTTGCACCAAGTCCTGATTGATCCCGACGACGATCCATTCGGTTTCTGCGTAACCCTCGCCCAAATCTAGTTTTACGATGTCGCCGATCCTGACACCCTCTTGTTCCGCCCACTTGCGATTGATCACGATCGCGTTTTCATCAGTCGGCAGCAACCAGCGACCCGCTTGCAAGCGCGGCTTGTAAAATTGCGTGTCGTCGGGTCCCGCTTCAAGCAGCACTTGGACATTTTGTCCCGACGCAAGCTTCATCGTCGCCTGATTGAAATACCACGCCTCCGCGTGCGCGACTTGCGGGTGCGATTCGACGAGCGGCACGACCCAACTGACGCGCTGATCGCGCTTGAACGCAAAGAGCGCGTCCATACCGTACTGCCCCTCGATCAGATTGTCAATCGTCTTGCCGAACGACGCGTCCACGCTCAACACCGCGATAAAAATCGCGCCGCCGAGCATCAACGTGATCAGCGTCAGCGCGAGGCGGTCGGGCACGCGCACCGCGTTCCGCAGCGCGAGCGCCCACACGCGCGGCAAGCCGCGAATCTCGCCCAGCCAGCGACTGAGCCGATGATTACCGCTCCCGCCGCCGAGTCCGTAATCCGAAATCGCTTGGCGCACGGTGATACGCGCGCCTTCCCACAACGGTTTCACCGATGCGACAAACGGGACGATTAACCCAATGATAAGCATCACGATTTGCGCGAGATGCGATGGGCGATACGGGAACAAGTCCACGTTGATCTGGCGCGCGAGATAATTCGCGAGTTGATAGCCCGCGCGTTCCGCGAACGGCATCGCCAGCGCGGTGCCGAGCAGTCCGTACACGAGCACCGTGAGTGCGTACGCGCGCATTACCAGCAACGCGTCTGCGCCAATCGCCTTCATCACGCCGATTTGTTTGATCTGCTGCGCGACGAGCGCGCTGATCGTGTTCGTCACGAGAAAGCTGGAGAGCAAGAGCGAAAGCACACTGAGAATCCCCATCACGAGAAACAGTACATTCAACACGTCCTGCGCGGGATGAACGTTCGGATCGCGCAGCGTCACGCGCGCGACCGTGTACCCCGCGCGTTCGAGTTTGTCGCGCGCGGCGACGGCGACGGCGGCTTTTTGCGACGCGTCGTTGACCGTGAGATAAATCGTGTTGACGCGGTCGTGCCCTTGCAGTTGCTTGAGCGTGTCCGCGTTGATGAACACGATCGGATTGCCTTTCACCGACGCCATCACGTCGTCCTGTTGATGCGCCGTGCCGACAATCGTCAATACTTTTTCGCTGCCCAGCGCGTCCACGCTGATCGTGTCGCCGATTTGCGCGTTCATCGCGCCAAGCGACGCGCGTTCGGCGATCACCTGTCCGCGTTCGGCGTACCACTTGCCGCGTTCCGGCGCGACGATGTTGATCGTCTGCGCGTCGGGACCGGGAATCACGATGAATTCCATCGTCTTCCACGAATTATCATTGCGAGCGTTTTCCGCGAAGCAATCTCCGCCTTGCGAATTGGGGATTGCTTCGTCGCACAAACCGCTCCTCGCAATGACAATTGGCGCGTTGCGGTATCGCCCATTAAACACCGCGCGCCCTTGTACATCCGCAACGCCAGAAACTTTTTGCAGCATCGCCACATCGTCCGGCTGGACGCCGTTCGGCACGCTGATTTCGATCTGCGCGGGATTGATCGCGCGATAGCGCGCGCGCAGATCGCGCGTCAGAATATCTTGCGTGACGACGATCATCCCCACACCCAGCACGCCAATCGCGATACTGAGCGCGACGAGCAACGTGCGATTCAAGTTGCCCCAGAGGTCTCGCAACGTTTTGTATCTCAGCGTGCGAAGTGAGTTTAGCATTGTCACATTCCTTTCGATATGAGTGGGAGAGTGGGGGAGTGGGAGAGAGGGAGAAACGATCTCCTTGTCTCCCCCTCTCCCCCTCACGCATTCACGATGCACCCATCCTGCACGCGCACGACGCGCGGCATCCGCTTCGCCAATTCGCGATCGTGTGTCACGAGCATCAGCGTTTTGCCGCGCCGCGACATCTCGCCGAACATATCGAAGACCTGCTCCGCCGTTTTGCTGTCGAGATTGCCCGTCGGCTCGTCGCCGACAATGAGCGGCGGATCGTTCGCGAGCGCGCGCGCGATTGCCGCGCGCTGCTGCTGTCCGCCGCTGACTGCACTCGGCAATTTGTGCGCCTGATCCGCAAGCCCAACTTGATCGAGCAGATGCAGCGCGCGGTTTTTGCGCTCGCCCACGGGGTACGTGTTGCAGAAATCCATCGGCAGCATCACGTTTTCGAGAATCGTCAGAGTCGGCAGCAATTGGAAGAATTGAAAGATGACGCCGATGTTGCGTCCGCGCCAACGCGCCATCTGATTTTCGTTCATCCGGTTGAGATTCGTGCCCGCGACCATCACACGTCCGCTCGTCGGACGATCAATGCCGGTGAGCATATTGATCAGCGTAGATTTGCCGGAACCGCTTGGTCCAACGACCGCGACAAATTCGCCGCGCGCGACGGTGAGCGACACGTCGCGCAAAATTCGCACCGCGCCCGCGTCGGTCTTGAATTCTTTGTTCAGGTGTTCGATCTCGATTACGTCTGACATTATGCGCCTCGCTTTCGAGGCGAGTGTAACACGCGCGCGCGCGGCGCGATAGTGTCGGGCGTCATTTGGCGCGGGTGACGCCGGTCACGTAAATACAAAAACCTTCCAGGTTTTCAAAACCTGGAAGGTTTCTTCATTCCCCACTTTTCCACTTGAGATGTTCGCGTTCCAGCCACGCGAATTTTTTCTGCAACGCTTTGGTGTACAGCCGCTTCCAATCGAATCCGGCGTAATCGCCCCACGCCTTGAAGACGCGCGGGTCAATGTAATTTTTCAGCGACGTGCCCAAGTTGTAATCGCGCGTCCGCTTTGCCAAATCCAATTGCAACGACGCGCGTTCGACGCGTTCCACGTAATTTTTCTGCGCGAGTTCCGGCGCGCGGCGCGCGTGTTCCAGCGTGGCTTGCGCTTTGGTGACGCGCTCTTCGTACTGGCGCGGCGCGGTCGCCAGCGATTCTTGCGCGCGTTTGAGCGTGGCTTCTGCTTGCGCGATCCCTTTCACGACTTTTCGCGCTTTCTCGCGTTTCGCTTTCGTCGCCGCGTCCAACGCTTTGCGCGCCGATGCCATCCGTTCCCTGAGCCGCTTGAGTTTCGCGTCGTTGCCTTTTTTCGCTGCGGCGACGGCGCGGCGCGCGGCGCGCAAACGCTTGTTGAATTGCGCCAACACCTTTTTCGCTTTCGGTGGTTTTTGCTTTTCGAGTTTGGCGAGCGCGGCTCGCTTCTTCTTCAACGCCGCGAGCGCGGCAGTTTCGGCGGGCTTGTGCGCGGCGCGCAAATGATCGAGCGCGGCTTGGCGCGTCTGGATCGTCGCGTCGAGTTTCGGCAGATCGGCTTGCGCGGCGCGCGCGTTTGCCAGCGCGATTTCGCGCGCCGTAACTTGCGCGGCAAGTTTTGCCGGATCCGGCTTTGCGGTCAACAGTTTCTCTAGCGTCTTTTCGCGCGGCGCGATTTGCGCTTGCAATTTCGTCACATCCGGTTTCGCCGCGCGCAAGCGTTGCACTTGTACTTCGCGCTTTGCCAGATTCTCTTCCCAGTTTTTGGGAGGCGTGCGCTTGTGGTTGCAGACGACGGCGGCTTCCAGGTTCGCCAGTTTCGCGATATACTCTTTCTGATAATTCGGCGCGTCGTTTGTTACTCTACCTTCGCGTTCGAGATACGAACGAACGGTGTAGGTCGCGTGGTAGGTGCGGAAAACTTTCGCGGTCAAGCCCGGAACGATCCCGCTCAAGAATTTGTTGACGTGCGTCGAATCAATCTTGTCGAAAATCTGGTCGCCGATCTTTTTGCCGTGCGTGAGGTCTTGCAGGTTGCGCGCGAGAATCAGTTCGTCGTGATTGAGCGGCAACGATTTCTGCCACGCCACGCTGTCCTTGCCGAGAAAATCAAATTCGATGTGGTCGCGTCCGATCCGCACGTGCTCGACGCGCAAGGTGGACGCGCCGACCGTGTCTGCTTCGTCTTCGTCCTTCTCGTCGCCCACGCGCATCGCCAGCCGATCGATCAAGTAACACACGGTGGCAAGTTGGCGCGTCTTCATTTCGTCCGCGCGAATTTTTGCCGCGCGCTTTTCCAATTGCTCGTCTTGTTGGCGCAAGCGCGCGAGCGCGTTTTCGAGTTTGGTGCGCGCGTCGGTTTGGTTGGTTTCCAGCGCGCGCAACAATTGATCTTCGAGTGATTTCTTTTGCGCGTTCACTTGGGCGCGTTGTTTGTCGAGCGTAGCGCGCGCGCGCGTCTCTTCGTAATCCATCCGCTTTGCTATTTCGGCGCGCACCTTGTCCACGCTCGTTTCGAGTTTTGCCGCCTTGAGATATTTTTCCTTGTCGCGTTCCTGCCGCAGGTGCGACGTTTCCGCCAGCCAGATGTACTTGCGCTTTTTCGCGAGTTCGTCCCACCACGACGCGATCCACATCGAATCGTGATCGTGGACGATTTCTTTCCAGTTGCCCGGCGGCGCGGGCGCGTCTTCGTCCAGGTTGAGCGTCACATCTTCCGGCGTGACGCGATCTTTCCACTTGCCGCGCAACGGATGCTGACCGCGCCCCATCAAAATTCCCGGCGGCTCGACCAAGTACGCGCCGATTTCGGTTTCGTTCCCGTCGAGCATCGCGACGCCGTACTGGGCTTTCAATGTGTCGCGTTCTTGTTTGCGTTCGGCGGATCGTTTCTTTTTTTCTTCCGGCGAAAGATTCGCGGTCTTTTCGCGTTCGGCAAGCGCGTGCAATTCCGCGAAATCGATCTCAGCGAGCGTGAGGTTGGCAAAGCGCGCGTCGAGCTTCGCGACGAAATCGGTCAGAAAATTTTTCTGGAACACCGGATCGAGCACGTAGGGCGTGTCTTTTTTCTTCGCCCACGCCATCAGCATCTCTTCCTGCTCCGGCGTCAGCTTTACTTTTTCGTTTTTGATGCGCACGACGAGCGCGCGATAATCGTACGGCGGCGGAAACGCGACTCCGTTGTGGCGCAAGGTTGTCCATTTCAAATTGCAAACTCCTGAAAATAGTCAATTGGTCAACGAGTCATCTAGTCACCTAGTTGACGGACGAGTAGGATTATAGCGCAAAGGAGCGATCTCGGCAAGCGAGATATTTCGGTTTTTCTTTTTCCTTGCGTTGTGCTATACTTTGCCCGCCAATGATTACCAGTTCTTCCAACCCCAAAGCCAAACTCGTCCGCGCGCTTGCGCGCAAAAAAGAACGCTACGCCGCGCGGCAATTCGTCATCGAAGGTGTCCGGCTGATTGACGACGCGCTCAACGCGCGCGTCGCGCCGACGCTCGTTTTGCACACCGCGCAAATCGAAGACGATGCGCGCGCGTTGCTCGACCGCGCGCGTGCGGCGACGCCGGAAGTGTTCGCGGTGAGCGACGCGGTGATGCAAGACCTGACGACAACCGAAACGCCGCAAGGCATCCTCGCCATCGTCCCGTTTCCCGATTTGCCACTGCCCGCGCCGCCACAATTCGTTTTGATTCTCGACGCGGTGCGCGATCCTGGAAACGTCGGTACGATTTTGCGTTCCGCGCGCGCGGCGGGCGTGGACGCGCTGTTCTTTGCGCCCGGCACCGCCGATCCGTTCAACGACAAAGTCGTGCGCGCGGCGATGGGCGCGCATTTTGCGATCCCGTTCCGCGCCGCGTCGTGGCAAATGCTCGCGGACGCGACACGACACTGCGCGCAAATTTTTCTCGCCGACGCGCGCGGCGATTGCGTCTACACGCGCGCCGATTGGGCGCGCCCGGTCGCGCTGATCGTCGGCGGCGAAGCGGCAGGCGCGAGCGACGACGCGCGCCAACTCGCGACGGCGCGCGTCGCGATTCCACTGCGCGGCGGCGCGGAATCGTTGAACGCGGCAATGGCGGCGACGCTTCTCTTGTTTGAAGCAACGCGAAATTTCAGTATGCAGTGATCGGCATTCAGTATTCAGCCCCTTGGTACCGAACACGGAATACTGAACACGGTCCACTTTCTTGTGAGATTGTGATATAATTCGCGCAGAAAAGCGGACAAGGAGGACACCGATGACCGACTCATTCGCGCGCTATCGTCCGTACCTTGCAATGTTTGCTTTGTTCGTCAGCGTGATGGCTGGCACGATCTTTTTCTTGCGGCGTCCCGAACCACCCGCCGCCGTGACGATCACGACCGCCACGCCGCGCGCCACCGCAACTCCGGCTTCGATCATCGTGGACGTACGCGGCGCGGTGAACAAGCCCGGCGTCTACACCTTGCCGGTGGGTAGCCGCGTGCAAGACGCGCTCGCGCGCGCCGGCGACGCGCTGCCGAACGCGGACACACGCGCGCTCAACCTCGCGCGGCGACTCAACGACGGCGAACAAATCTACATCCCGACGATCGGCGAAGCGACGCCGGTGCCGCCGCCGGTCTCCGGGAAAACCGCGCCGACCGCGACGCGCGGCGCGAGCAAGATCAATCTCAACACCGCCACGCTCGCCGAACTCGATACGTTGCCGGGGATCGGTCCCGCGATCGCGCAACGGATCATTGACTATCGCGCGCAGAACGGCGATTTCAAAACGATCGAAGATGTGAAAAAAGTGCGCGGCATCGGCGACGCGCTGTTCAGTCAGATCAAAGAGTTGATTACGGTGCAGTGAGCGTAAACCGTGATGCGTGATCGGAGGAAAGATGCAAAAGTTCGCAATGGTTTTTTCGTTGATTGTCTTGGTGGCGTGCGCCGCGCCTGCGCCAACGGTCGCGCCCAAGCCAACCTCCGCGCCTGCGCCAATGCCAACCGCCGCGGCAAAACCAACTTCGCCCCCGCCGACTAGAGCGCCCGCCGCCACCGCGACCACTGCCGGAAAATCGCCGATCGGTCCGGCAAGCAAGGCGACGACGGCGCCCACACCCCAATCCATCAAATTGGAAAACGTCAAGAAAGACAAACAAGCCGATGGCAGTTCACTCACGCGCGCCAACGTGACTGCGCCGGACAACCTGGGGCTGGGACAGATCGAACTCGCGTCGCCGGACGCGATGTTGTTGAGCGAGACGCGCACGATCCGTTTGCGATTATCTCCCGCGCAACAACTGACTTCGTTGACGCCGGTCGCCGCGCCGGGCAAAACGCCGGACGTTCCAAATTTCCTGTACCGTTTGTCCGGCAACGTGCAATTGTATCCGGTGATGTTCGCCGAATTGCGCGCGCTCGCGTTTGACGCGGATCAAAAGGGTCCGGTGCGCCGCCTCGTCGAAGCGAACAAGCCGGTCGAATGGGCGTGGGTGGTGAAACCACTCGCGGAAGGTCGCCACGAATTGACGCTTGAACTTTCGATTCCGATGGTCGTCAACGGCGTCAACACCGAAATGAGCACGCACGTCCTCCAAGACTTGACGATCGCGATCCAGGTCGCCGCGCAACCGATTGTGCCAACCGCGACGCCGCGCACGACGACGGATCGGATCGGCGATTCGATGATCGAACATTCCGGCGCATTGCTCGCCGCGCTCATCGGCATTTTCGGCACGCTGCTCGGCGGGCTCTTCGCGCTGTTGCGGCGCCGATCGTAGCGGCGGAATGATCCGCGAAGAACGCGCCGCGCGCCACACTTGATTTTTTATTCGCGTGATGCGCGGACAAGCAATGCTCGAGGTAGAATGAAACCTACTCCCCGCACGCTCCCGCGCCGCCTCCGCGCCGTGTGGCGCGATACCGCGCTGCTCTTGCGCGATTTTCGTGCGCCGTTGATTCTGTTCGCCGCGCTCATCGGCGGCGGCGGCGCGGCGTATTTTTATCTCGCCGCGCAAACGGGCGAACCGGTGGACACGCTTGGCGAGGCGATCTATCTCGCGCTGGCGATGGTCTTTTTCCAAGCCGCCGGAGATTTTCCGCATGCGTGGTATCTCCAACTGTTTTATTTCATTATGCCCGTGCTGGGTTTGAGCATTCTCGCGCAAGGACTTGCCGATTTCGGCGTACTGTTGTTCAACCGCAACGCGCGCAGCAAGGAGTGGGAAATGGCAATCGCGTCCACGTTCAATCATCACATCGTCGTCGTCGGTTTGGGGCACCTGGGTTATCGCGTCGTCTGGCAGTTGCGCGAATTGAACCAGGATGTGGTCGTGATCGAAGTCAAGCCGCGCGACGATCTGGTGGCGAATCTGCGCGCATTCGACATTCCGATTCTGGAAGGGGACGCGACGCGCGAAGCGCTGCTCGCTGCGGCGGGGATCCAGCGCGCGCGCGTCCTGGTGTTGTGCACCCAGAACGATAATTTGAATATGCAGATCGCGGTCAAGGCGCGCAGTCTGAACAAGGACGTGCGCGTCATTATGCGGATCTTCGACGACGATTTTGCGCGCGCGCTGCGACAACAGTTCGGGTTCACCGCGCTCAGCGCGACGGGGATGGCGGCGCCGGTCTTCGCGGCAACGGCGGCGGGAATGGATATTTCGCATCCGATCACCATCGAAGGACAAGCGCTCTCACTCGCGCGAATGGACATCGCGCCCAACTCGAAATTGATCGGACGGACGATGAATCAGATCGAACAACAGTACGATGTCAGCGTCGTGCTGCTCCACAACACGCACGGACGCGATTTTCATCCGGCGGGCGATAAACACATCGCGGCGAGCGACGTGATCGCGGTGTTGGGCGGACACACGCAGATCAATCGGCTGGCGCAGGACAACCGGTAATCGGATCGCCTGTTTGCGCGCGCCCATTCGCGCGGGAATGTAAAGCGCGCGACTGGATGTGATGCGACCCAGCATTGCGCGATGCCACGAAATTGGCAATCGCGCATCGCGCTCCCTCGCTTGTCAAATTTCAGATTTGTAGTATAATCTTATGTATCCGACGATCTTGGAGGTCTCGATGAAGAGAATTATTTCGTTTCTCGGACTCGCACTGCTGTTGACGCTGGTCGCCAGCGCGACCGCGGTCAGTGCCGCGCCCGCCGCGCAACATTCCGCCGCGTGGACTGGCTTTTACTTCAACAATATGTATCTGCAAGGCAGCCCGGTTTTCACGCGCGACGATCCGTACATTGATTTCAACTGGGGTTATGGGGGCCCGGGCGGCGGCATTCCCGGCACGAACTTTTCCGTGCGGTGGCTGCGCTGGCTCTATATGGATCGCGCCGGCAACTGGACGTTCCTGACGATCACCGACGACGGCGTGCGCGTGTGGGTAGACAATCAATTGATCATTGATGCGTGGTACGATCAGCCGCCGACGCAACACACGGCGACGCGCCATCTGACGCAAGGATATCACCTGGTTCAGATGGAATATTACCAGCACCTCGTCAACGCCGAAGCGCATTTCCAGGTCCGCTATGGCGCGCCCACTCCGCCCCAGCCGCAACCGCAACCCGGTCCTCAACCGTTCGATCTCGCGATTGACACGCGCAGTCCGTACTTTAGCAAGGGCGGCGACGCGTCCGGCTGGAACGCGTTCGCGAACGGCTACTATGGCATCGCGTACTGGACGTACAACAATCTGTTCGCGCTGTACCGCTACAACTGGGCGCGCTGGAATTTGCCGCCGACGCGCGCGTGTCACTACGAAGTCTCGATCTATATTCCGCATCGCGTTGCCACGACGCGCCAAGCGCGCTATTGGATCGCGCACAACGGTCGGTTCGATGCGCGCACCGTCAATCAAGCGGCGTACACCAACCAGTGGGTCTCGCTCGGCACCTTCGACTTTCACGGACGCGGCGGCGAGTACGTCTCGCTCTCCGACGTGACCGGCGAGCCGTACCTCTCCACCTTTCTCGTCTTCGACTCGGTGAATTTCGCGCCGCGCTGTACGATGTGGTGACGACGAATAAACGAAGGCAACCCTCCGCGCCGCGTGTTCGCCCTGTGAGCACGCGGCGCGTTTGTCAATTCGGGAATAATCAAATATACTTGCGGCGTGATGAAATCCCGAAAACTAACGCTCCTCATCGGCATCGTCATTGTATCGATCGCCACCGCGCGTCCCGCGCCCGCACAATCTACGAGCGCCTGGACGGGTTATTACTTTGCCAATCCCAATTTGCAAGGCGCGCCCGCACTCGTCCGCGACGATGCCAATATTGATTTCAATTGGGGCAACGCCAGCCCCGCGCCCGGCATCCCCGCCGATAATTTTTCCGTGCGCTGGACGCGCTGGCTGTACTTCGACGCGCCGGGCAATTGGACCTTTGTCATCACGGTGGACGACGGCGCGCGCCTGTTCGTTGACGATCAACTCGCGCTGGACGCGTGGCAGGATCAGCAAGCCACCACGCGCTCGATCACGCTGAATCTCACGCAGGCGTTTCATCGCGTTCGCCTGGAATACTACGACCGCAGCGGCGCCGCGCAAGCGCAACTGCAAATCCTCTCCGCACATTTTCCCGACTGGCGCGGCGAGTATTTTAACAACGCGACGCTCTCCGGCACGCCAACGTTCACGCGCAACGACAGCGCGCTCAATTTCAATTTTGGGACGGCTGGACCCGGCGGCGGAATCGCGGCGGATAAATTTTCCGCGCGCTGGACGCGCAGTTTGTACTTCCGCGCCGGACGCTATCGCTTTGCCACGCGCACGCACGACGGCGCGCGGTTGTGGGTGGACAATCAATTGCTGATCGACCGATGGCGCGATCAACGCGTCACGACCTGGACGGGCGAAATCGCGCTCGCCGAAGGCGATCACTTGATCCGGATGGAATACTACAACGCCAGCGGCGCAGGCATCGCGTCGCTCACCTGGTCGGCGCTTTCGGGCGGCGCGGAAATTTGGCGCGGCGAATATTTCGACAACGCGGGACTGACCGGCGCGCCGGCGTTCACGCGCGACGATGCCGCGCTCAATTTCAACTGGGGCAGCGCGTCGCCCGGCGCCGGCGTCTCCGGTCCCAACTGGTCGGTGCGCTGGACGACCAAGCGCGCGCTCACGCTGCCCGGTTATTACACCGTCACCGCGACGGCAGACGATGGCGTGCGCGTCTGGGTGAACAACACGTTGCTGATTGACGAATGGCACGATCAATCGCCGACCACGTACGCCGCGCTGGTGTATCTCGCGTCCGGCACGCACGACTGGCGCGTCGAATATTACAATCACGGCGGGGTCGCCGCGCTTGCCGCGCAGATCACGCCGGGCGCAGTCGCGCCGGACGCGCGGACATCGCCCGCCCCCGCGACCGGCGACATCGCGATTGACACCCAGAGCGCGTACTTTGTCAAGCGCGGCGCGGACGACGCGTGGCAAACCGCGCCGAACGGCTACGGCGGGACCGCGTTCGCGCTGAAGAACAATCCGTTCGCACAGCTCGAATCAAAGTGGGCGCGTTGGTACGCGCCGCTGCCGCGTCCTGGGTTGTACGATGTCGCGGTCTACGTTCCAGCGAACATCGGCACGACGCGCGGCGCGCGCTACGCGATCGCGCACGCCGACGCGTACGATTGGCGCACGCTCGATCAAACGTTGTACGCCAACCAGTGGGTCAGTCTGGGCATTTATTATTTCAGCGCGACCGGCGACGAATACGTCGCGCTCTCCGACGCCACATTTGAATCGGCGCGCGCGACGACGCTGGTCGTGGACGCGGTGCGATTTTCCGCGCGCTGACATTGGCGGCGGTCGGCGGTCATCCGTCGGCGGTCGTCTGCTCAAGGGGGAGGACAGCAATGCCAAAGAAAATCGTCCGTTCAAAACCCAAACGCGCGCCGCGCCCGACCCGCGCGCGGCCCGTGTTGGTGATGGTTCACGGCGGGGGCTCGTTTCCCGAAGACTGGTACAAACCGCTGGTCGCCGCCGTCGAAAAAGAACTCGGCAAGCCGTTTGCGTACTTGCCGGTCTACTACGCCGACGTGGTAAAACCGGTGGGCGTGCGCGCGTTGGAAACGCCGGAAGAAGCGCAATTCAAAAAGGATTTCGAGCGCGAACTCGAAAAATCGTTCGACGCCGCGCGCGCCAGCCCGACGCTTCCGGCGGATCGCGCGGTGGGCATTGTCGGGTTGCCTGCGCCGCTGGAACGCATCGGCGGAATCGCGCAAGAACTCGCCGGATATTTTTTCGACGCGAACCTGCGCGCCAAAATTCAAGCGCGCCTGATCAAGCAACTCGACGCGGCGAAAAAACAATCGAACCGGATCATCGTCGCCAGTCTTTCGCTCGGCACGGTCGTGTGTTTCGATGTGTTGAAGCCGCACGCCGATCGTTACCACATCGCGCTTGTGGTTCACGACCGGCTCGCCGATCGCCAAGTTGCGCGCCGTCCGGCGTTATGACGACGACCTGGGCGCGATCACCGCGCAAACCGTCGCGCGCTGGTACAATCTCTACGACACGACCGATTGGATCGCGGATCCGTTGGGTCCCGCGTTTCCGAAACCGGGTTATCGCCTGCACGATATTTTCGTCAACGTCGCGTTCGATCCCATTTCCTCGCACGATTATTTCAACAATCGCGAGACGATCCAAATGTTTGCCGACGCGCTGCGCTGACGCACGCGCGTGATTTTCCAGAGGAGGAAACAATGCCTGACGAAACGCTGGGAACAATCGGCGGCGACAGGCCGTCGCGCACGGTCGAACAACCGCGCGCGGGGGTGGTGATCGTCCACGGCGCGGGCATCTGGCAGCAAGATTATTGGAAGCCGATTGTGAACGCGCTCCAAGGTTGCCTGGATAGTTCTGCCGGAACGCCGACGCTGGGCGCGGTGGGCGTGTGCTACTCGGATGTGATCAATTCCGCCGAAGCCAGCACCGCGCGCGCGATCACGCTCGCGCCGCGCCAGCACGCGTTTATGAACGCGTTGCTCTGGGATAATCTGCTACTGAAGATTGCCACTGCGCCGCCGGAACAAATTCTAAAGAAAGTTTCTAGTCACTTTGATCCGCTCGGCGCGCTGGGGCTGGCAGCGCGCCCGCTCGAGACCGGACTCGATTTGTTGGCGCGCGCCCTGCTCGGCAAATCGCTCAATCAACTGAGCGATCAAGTCGCGCAGACGATTTTGCCGGGTGGAATGAACGTCGCCGCGACGATTCAAGACGTGTGCCTCTATTTGTTCGACGATCAATTTGCGCGCAAGATTCGGCAGGAGTTGATTGACGGGTTGCGCGACGCGCAACAGTACGACGAAATCCTTCTCGTCAGTCACAGTCTCGGCTCGGTCGTTGCGTTCGATGTGTTGAACGGGTGGACGGAAAGCAAACCCAGGATCTCGCACTGGTTTACGCTCGGTTGTCCGTTGACCAAGGTTTTGCGTTTGCGCCCCGGCACCCTGAATCGGTTGAACAACGCGAACGTGGCGCATTGGTACAACGTCTACGATACGACCGACATCGTCGCCGGGGCGCTGGGTCCCACGTTCACCAAGCCGGGTTACCATATCCACGATATTTTCATTGACATTGGAAGCGATCCGATTGGCTCGCACGATTATTTTGGCAACCGGACGACGCTGAAGTTGATCGCGGACGCGATCCAAACAATCACCTAATCCCCCAATCACCAAACGAGGACCCAATGCCCAAAGCGATTCTGTTCGATCTCGACGGCACGTTGATTGACGATTCGATGGAGACGTTTCTGCCGCCGTATTTTGCCGCGCTGACGAAAAAACTCGCGCACCTGGTTGCGCCGGAACAATTGATCGCGCAACTCAACGCGTCCACGCGCGCGATGGTCACCAACGCCGATCCGACGCGTACGCTCGCCGATACCTTCGCCGCCGACTTTTTCCCGCGCCTCGGCGTGCCGCGCGAAACGCTGATGCCGCTGTTCGACGATTTTTACGCGCGCGAATATCTCGAGCTGCGCGCGTACGTCAACCCGGTCCCGGAAGCGCGCACGGTCGTCCAACGCGCGGTCGCGGCGCGTTTGCCGATCGTGATCGCGACGATGCCGGTCTTTCCGCTGGTCGCGGTGCAACATCGTCTGGCGTGGGGCAAACTCGCGGATTTCGAATACGCGTTGATCACGTCGTACGAAAATATGCGCGCATCCAAACCGAACCCGGCGTACTATCGCGAGATCGCGGCAAAGATCGGTTGCGCCCCGGAAGAGTGTGTGATGGTCGGCAACGAAGTGCAAAACGATATCCTGCCCGCGCGGCGCGTCGGAATGAAAACCTTCTGGGTCACCAGCGCGGCATTTATGGCGACGGATGTTCCCGCCGATTGGCGCGGGACCCTCGCGGAATTCGGCGCGCTGTTGGAACGCGGAGATTTATAGATTCGGATTCGCATTTGCCAACAACGAAAATTGTGGTATAATGCGAATCGTAATTGGGCGGTTAGCTCAGATTGGTTAGAGCGCAGCGTTGACATCGCTGAGGCCATAGGTTCAACTCCTATACCGCCCACTGTGCAGTCAACAGAGTGAATAGTGGCGAAGACCAAGCCGAGTAGGCGAAGAAGTTGTGTCAGGGAGATCGCGCCGCGATTGCAAGCGCGATTCACAAACCTTCGACGAAAACCCCTTGCGAGCCACGCGGCGCCACCGTTATCGGCAATCGAGTGTGCAAACGCCCAATGACGCGCGTGTGCGAACCTGGGTGGAACCACGGGAGAACTCTCTCGTCCCAAGCGGACGTGAGAGTTTTTTGTTTTTCTGCCACCGAAGCGCGCAGAAACACACGGAAGAAAATTTTCCGTTTCGGAACTTGCCGGCGCGCTAAAAAATGATCGCGTGTCAAGTTTGGAGGCGCGGATCAACGCGGCGTGCATTCGCGTGGCGACCTGGGACGGTCACTGGGAAGCGGTTTCGGTCGAACTGATCCAAAAACCGAATATTGACCGATTGCGCCGCGTTATGATACAATTCACCAGCGAACTGCAAGCGCTGCGTCTGCCGAGCGCGCCCGTGCATCCGATCATCGTGCGCGAGGAGCCGGATCGTCCGCCACCGCGTTTGGATCGCGACATCGAACGCGGAAGGGCGTCCGTCGTCGGACGCGTGCGCGATCATAAATTCGTCGCGCGGGGACACAACACCCTGCGCGGCGCGGCGGGCGGGACGCGGTTGAACGCGGAATTGTTGGTCGCGAAGAAAATGATCCAATGAAAAATGAGCAAATGACAAATGAAAAGTGACAAATGAGCACAGTTTTCTCATTCGCGGATCGCAATTCCTAATTCGCAATTCGCAATTTTGTCATTTGTTCATTCGTCATTTGTCATTCCGAAAGGAGTTTGGTGGCAACAATCGATCTATTTCATTACGCGCGCGTCGAAGACCTGGACGCGATTTCGGACGAGGGCTTGAAGCCCGGGGCGCGCGCGCTTACCGTCGAATCGGCGCTGCGCGCGAATTCGGTGTACGTGTGGCTGGCGCCGGACTACGACGTGATGGGGTACAGCGATAATCCAAAGTACATCTGCTTGCGCGCGCGCGTGGACACCACGCGTTGTCGCGTTGCGCCGATGGAGTTGATCGTCGCGGCATACGTCAATCACATCGGGCGCGGTCAGCCGAAGAATCCGGACGTGGCAGCCAAGTTGATCGCGGCGTACGAAAAAGTCGCCGCGCCGCTGTACGATTATCTGCCCGGAATGTTTCGCGCGCCCGAAGTGCTGGTCGAAGGGGAAATCAGCGCGGACGATATCGCGGTGGTCAAAGCGCCCGAAGCCGGGATGCGCGGCGAAGAAAATCGGCGGCAGTACGCGTCGCGCTGGGGCGAGCATTTGATCCGCGTGCTCGGCACGCAGCGCACGCTGATGCAATTGCGCGAGTCCACCGAAGCAATCGTCAATCGCGGTTTGGGGATGCGCGTGGCAAAGCACGACGACGCGACGGCGTATCTCGAAACGTATATGCTCGTCGAGACCGGCGAATTTTTCACCGTCGAAAAGGAAGACTAGCGCGCGCCGCGCTCAACGCAGAAACGCCAAGAGCTGATCGATCCAATCGCTGAACGATCCTGGCGTGGCGCGACGCGTCGGCGGCTCGGAGCCGGGCGGATATTTTTCCGCCCAATGCGCGTTGCGCGGCTCGCTCAGCGCGCTGGTCACCGGAACGCCGGCGCGCAATAAGAGGTATTCCGCCCACTTGAGTTGGCGGCGCTTGACGCAAAAATACAAATCGTCTCCGGCAATTCCGCGATCCCAAACCTTGACGCCGTGGCGCGCCAGCAAGCGTTCGATGTCAATGCCGCGCCAGGGCGAACCGCGTGCGACGCGAATCGTCGGCGCGTTCGATGAGAACACGCACGCGAAGAATTCATCCACGAGTCCGGCGACGCCGCGCTGAGCGTACGCGTTGTGCCAGTCCGCGTTGCGAAACGTGGAAATCATTCCTTCGATCCGATTGATCGGATCGAAGTATGCAGGCAAGTCTAGCAAATCCATTGACACACAACCCAATGCGAACTCTTGTTCTATTTTACAACGATTTTTCTTTTTTGTAAAATCTTTTCTTTGCCCCGGGAAATCTCAGTGTGGAGACGAAAATGGTGCGCGGCTTCATTTTCGGCACGATTTTTTCCCTGTTCGTTGCGTTGGCATATTGGGTGTCCAACAAACTTCCCTACAACGTTGATGTTGGATCGCTCGGCTTTGGACTTGCGATTGCCGCGCTTTCCGGCGCGGCGTGGGCAATGCTGAACGGCTGGTGGTCAACCGTCACCAAACCGTACAGGCCGATGACGATCACGTTAGAGACAAAACAGACGCCGTCCCAGATCAGTTTTGCTTCGATCTGGGCAATCGCCAAAGGAATTATTTTCATTGCCATCGTGATCGCGGTGATTGTGCTTATGCTGAGTTCTTGATCTACAAAAGGAGGTGGTGGCAATGACTGAAGATGCGACTGGCACCACGCGTACGAAAAAATTTGCCGCCACCTCGTGGCGACGCTAACGGAGAAAACATAATGGACGACAAATTAATTCCCCTGCGCCATTCTGCCGCGCACGTGATGGCGCAAGCGGTGATGGAACTGTATCCCGGCGCGAAACTGGGTTTCGGTCCCGCGATTGAAGACGGTTTCTACTACGACTTTGAACTGCCGCGCGCGATCACCCCGGACGATCTGCCAGCCATCGAAGCGCGAATGAAAGAGATCGTCAAGGGCAAGCACCCATTCCAGCATGCCGAACTTTCGATTGACGCGGCGCGCGCGCAATTCGCCGCGCAGCCGTTCAAACTCGATCAGGTGTACGCGCTCTCGACCGGCGCGATGGGCGAACACGGCGAAACCGCGGCGAAACCGGCGGAAAGCGTTTCGACGTACACGCACGCAAACTTCACCGACCTGTGTCGCGGTCCGCACCTCGCGCACACCGGCGAGATTCCGGCGGACGCGCTCAAGCTGCTTTCGATTGCCGGGGCGTACTGGCGCGGCGACGAAAAAAATCCGCAACTGACGCGCATCTACGGCACAGTCTGGTCATCGAAAAAAGAATTGGACGAGTACTTGTGGCGGCTCGAAGAAGCGAAGAAACGCGATCATCGCAAACTGGGTCGCGAACTTGGCTTGTTTTATTTTTCGGACGACATCGGACCTGGGTTGCCGCTCTTCACACCCAAAGGCGAAATCGTCCGATACTTGATGGAAGATTTCGTGCGCGAGACGCAGACCAAGTACGGTTATCAGCACGTTTGGACCGGGCATATGGTCAAAGAAGATTTGTATCGCAAGTCGGGTCACTATGACAATTATCGCGATTCGATGTTTCCGGCGATGGAAGATGAAGGCGTCGTCTTTCGCCTCAAGCCGATGAATTGCCCGAGCCATATGACCTTGTTCAACGAAATGGGCAAACATTCGTATCGCGAATTTCCGTTGCGGATGGCGGAATTTGCGACGCTCTATCGCTACGAAAAACGCGGCGAGTTGTCCGGCTTGACGCGCGTGCGCGCGCTGACCCAGGACGATTGCCACGTCTTTTGCACCGAAGATCAAATCGAAAGCGAATTCACACTCGCGCTCAATCTGATCCGCAAAGTCCTCGACACGTACAAATTCACCGATTACAAAGTGCGCCTGTCGCTGCGCGGCGACACTGGCAAGTACGTGCAGGACGACGAGAAATGGGACAAGGCGACGCGCGCATTGCGTTCCGCGCTCGACACGAACAAGGTCGAGTACTTTGTCGCGGAAGGCGAAGCCGCGTTCTACGGACCCAAAGCCGATTTTCTCGCGCGCGACGTGCTGGGCCGCGAATGGCAACTCTCGACGATCCAGGTGGATTTCATCCAGCCCGCGCGCATCGGTTGCGAGTACGTCGCGGAAGACGGTTCGATGCGAACGCCGGTCGTGATCCATCGCGCTGTCACCGGCTCGACCGAACGCTTCCTGGGTGTGCTGATCGAACAATTCGCCGGAGCGTTTCCGGTCTGGCTCGCGCCGGTGCAAATGATGATCGTGCCGATTGCCGACCGGCACCTGGAGTACGCGAATTTCGTCGCGGCGCAACTGCGCGCGCAAAATTTCCGCGTCGAAGTGGACACGCGCGCCGAGCGGATGAACGCGAAAATTCGCGACGCGCAACTGCAAAAGATTCCGTATATGCTCGTCGTCGGCGACAAGGAAGAAGAAGCGCAAGCCGTCGCGGTGCGCCTGCGAACCGGCGAAGACCTGAAAGCGATCCCGCTCGATCAGTTCCGCGCGATGGCGAAAAAGATCGTAGATGAAAAGTCGTTGGAACTCAAGTAGGGTGAGGCGGCGCTGTGGAAATTCGCTACAGCCAGCATCTCCAATTCAAACTTTGGACGCGCCGGATCCCAAACGATTTGCCTGAACGGATCCATCGCGAAAGTCGGCAGCGATATTTTAATCAGCACAGCGTCCGCCATATCGCCGTGATGGAAACATTGTTTCAACATCGCCGAACGTTGATGATGATCGCGTACGATCAATTTCCCGATCATGTCGAGATCATCACCATCCATCCAATCACCAAAACGCAAGTCCAGGATCGTGTGCAAAGCGGGAGGTGGAGTTATGAATAAACCGTACCTGAATTACGACAAGGCAAACGACATTCTTTATATCGTGATTCGCGAAGGCGAAGAACATCACTTCGACGAAGTGGCTGAGGGGATCGTCGTCGAATTCGATGAAAACGATCAACCCATTGGCATTGAGATTAACGACGCTTCGCGGGTGATGACTCGCACCATCGGACACGAACGCCTTGCATTGGCGATGGCTTGATGTTTTGGAGGATCAATGTCCCTTGAATCAAAAATCGCGAACAAGACCGCGCGCGTCGCGGTTGTCGGACTGGGGTATGTCGGCTTGCCGCTGGCGGTCGAATTGGCGCGCGAAGGATTTCCCGTCGTCGGCATTGACATCGACGCGCGCAAAGTCAAATCGCTCAACGCGCGCGTCAGTTACATCCCCGACGTGCCGAGCGCGAAACTGCATCGCGTCGTCGCCCGAAAGAAATTTGCGGCGACCACCGATTATGCCGTCGTCGAAAAAACGGACGTGATTTTCATCTGCGTCCCCACGCCGTTCGACGCGATGAAAGCGCCCGATCTCGCGCCAGTCATTGCGGCGACGAAGAGTATCGCGCCGCATCTGCGCGCCGGGCAGTTGGTGATCTTGCAAAGCACGACGTACCCCGGCACGACCGAAGAAGTGTGCCAGCCGATTCTGGAGCAAGGCGGGTTGCGCGCCGGAAAAGATTTTCACCTCGCGTTCTCGCCGGAGCGGATCGATCCCGGCGCGACGAGCAGCGCGGGCTGGGACGTGAAAAACACGCCCAAGACGCTGGGCGGCTTGACGCCGCGTTGCGCCGCGCTCGCCCAAAAATTGCTCGTGCATCTGACGCCGAACGTGTTCCTCGTTTCGTCGCCGCGCGCGGCGGAGATGAGCAAACTGCTCGAAAATATTTTCCGATCGGTGAACATCGCGCTCGTCAACGAACTCGCGCTCTTGTCCGAGCGAATGAACATTGACATCTGGGAAGTGATCGACGCGGCAAAGACCAAGCCCTTCGGGTTTATGCCGTTCTATCCGGGCGCGGGCGTCGGCGGACACTGCATCCCGGTCGATCCGTACTATCTGTCGTGGAAAGCGCGCGAGTACGATTTCTTTACGCGTTTTATCGAACTGGCGGCCGACGTGAACCAGGGTATGCCGTACCACGTCGTCAAGTTAGCCAATGACGCGCTGAATCGCGCCGGCAAATCACTGCGGAACGCGCGCGTGTTGGTGCTGGGCGTCGCGTTCAAGTCCGGCGTGGACGACGCGCGCAACTCGCCCGCCGAACGCGTGATCGAGGTGTTGCTGGGGTACGGCGCGCGTGTCACGTACCACGATCCGTTCGTTCCCAAGTTCCACGTCGGCGGCGATGTGTTCCAGCGCGAACGCGTCGATCTCACGTCCGTCCCGTTGACGCGCGCCGCGCTCACAGCGTGCGACATCGCGATCATCGTCACCGCGCACAAAAAGATCAACTACCGGCTGGTCGTGGAGAATGCGCCGCTGATCGTGGATTCGGCGAATGCGACCAAGGGTTTGGGGCGCGCGGAAAAAATCACGCGCGTCGGCGCGCCCAAGGAGCAGAAATGATCGATCCGGCTGCGCCCGCTATTCCGATCCCGGAACATCCGCCGCTTCTCATCATCGTCTCCGGACCCTCCGGCGTAGGCAAAGACGCCGCGCTCAAACGGATGCGCGAGTTGAAATTTCCGTTTCACTTTTTGGTCACCAACACGACGCGTCCTAAACGCCCGGAAGAAGTGAACGATCAGGACTATCACTTTATCACGCCGGAACAATTCGCGGCGATGGACGCGCGCGGCGAATTCCTGGAACGCGCCGTCGTCTACGGGTACGATTACGGCAACTCGAAACAAGAAGTGCGCGACGCGCTGGCGCGGGGGCAAGACGTGATTATGCGGATTGACGTGCAAGGCGCGGCGACGATCCGGCGGCGCGTGCCCGAAGCCGTTTTTATTTTCCTGATGCCGCCTTCGATCAAATCGCTGGAAGCGCGCCTGCGGAAACGACGCACCGAACCGGAAGAGTATTTGAAAATCCGCCTGCACGCCGCGCAATTGGAAATGAACGAAGTCGAAAAGTTCGATTACGTGATCGTCAACGAAGACGACGCGCTGGACGAGACGGCGGAGTTGATGCGCGCGATCATTCAAGCGGAACGGTGCCGCGTGAAACCGCGCCGCATCGAATTGTGAGAAAGTTTTTCCCCCAGCAGAGAAACCTGGGGGATTTTTTTCGTTCGCAATGACAAAAAGGGCTGACCCGCTATAAAAAACTTCCGATGTCTAGTGAACATCGGAAGTCTGAGGCGCCGAGCGGATTTGGACCGCTGATCAGGGTTTTGCAGACCCTTGCCTTACCACTTGGCCACGGCGCCAGCATCTCAAGTATATGTGAATTGCGCGCCGTTGTCAAATCGTCAGGCGACCACGCTGGCGATCAGCTGTTGCCCTTCCGGCGATTCGACGAATTCGCGGAATTTCAACTGCGCGCAGGTGCACGTCCGCAGTTTGTTGCGCGCGAGCAAAATGTGGCGCTGGATGCGCAAGCCTTCCACCGTAATCGCTTTGATCCGACCCAGTTCCAAGCCGCGGCGCGCCGCCACGCGCGACACGAACGAGACCCCGTGTCCCGCTTCGACCGCCGCTTCGGCGGCTTCGACGCTCCCCAGTTCCATCGTCACGCGCAAATCGCCGGAGGGCAAGCCGTGCTCCGCCAAAGTCGCCAGCACCAGGTGACGCGTGGCGGCGCCGCTCTCGCGCAACACCCAATCGGCTTCGCGCAATTCTTCCGGGGCGATCGCGCCGCGCGTCGCCCAAGGATGATTCGCCGCGACGATCAGGATCAATTCGTCGGTGAAAAACGGAAAACACTCCACGTCCTTGCTTTTGGCAGGCAAACTCAACACGCCGATATGAATCTGCTTGGTCAGCAAGCGCTCTTCAACTTCTTGGCGCGACATCACTTCGACACTAAACTGCGTGTCCGGATATTTTTTGCGAAACGCGCCGATGAGATGCGGCAAGATATATTTGCCCGGGCTCGTGCTGCAACCGATGACGACGTGACCCTTGACGATCCCCTGCTGCGCGCACATCGTCTCCTCGATTCGCGCGGAGAGGTTGACCAATTCGCGCGCCAGCGGCAGCAAATCGTGCCCCGCTTCGGTCAGCGCGATGCGCTTGCCGTTGCGCTGGAAGAGTTGCACATTGAGCCGTTGTTCCAAGTTTTGGATTTGAAAACTGATCGCGGGTTGGCTCAGGTGCAATTTGCGCGCCGCCGCCGAAAAATTTTCTTCCTCCGCCGCCGCCAAAAATACGCGCAGTTCGTGCACTTCGATCATCCGTCCTCCCTCCAACAAAAAACCTCGCCCGATTTGGGAGAGGCATCAATGACTATTCTCTGCCGCACAGTGTACCCGTTCGCGTGAAAAAGTCAAACAGCGGTCAACCCGGTTTGCGCGCGATGAATTTCGCGCTGTAGACCGGCGCCAACCGATTTTCGCCCCCCGCGATTTTTTCCACGCCGACGAAACCGGCGGCGCGCATCTTTTCGATGTACGCTCTTTCCATAATCGCGCCGCTGATGCAGGACGCCCACGATGTCATATTCGCGCGCAGGATTTCCGGCAGCGGCACGCGCGTCACGATATCCGAGATCGCGGCGCGCCCCCCCGGCTTCAATACGCGGAATGCTTCGTGGAAAACGCGATCTTTGTCCGGCGCAAGATTCACCACGCAGTTCGAAATGATCACGTCCACTGAATTGTCGTCCACCGGCAAATTTTCCAACTCGCCGTGCCGAAACTCGACATTCGTCGCGCCGATTTTTTGCGCGTTCGCGCGCGCGAGCGCCAGCATCTCCGGCGTCATATCCACGCCGATCACGCGTCCGCTCGCGCCGACGCGTTTCGCCGCGTAGAAACAATCGAGTCCGCCGCCGCTGCCGAGATCGAGCACCGTTTCGCCCGGCTGCACCCGCGCGATTTCGAGCGGCGTGCCGCAACCGAGCGACGCGTTGACGATGTCGTCCGGCAGCGCGTCTTTCGTCGTGAGCAAATCCGCCGGAATCACATCCGACGGCGCGCAACAACTGCTTGGCTTGCCCGCGAGTTTCTGGCGCGCGATGCCGGCGTACCGCGCGCGGACGTGCGCTTTGATTCGAGTGTCGTCCACCATCCTCCTCCTGTTAATATATTTATGTATCTAAATTCGTCTATGTGATATTTCTTAAAAAAGCCGCCTGCGAGCGGCTCGGTTCAACTACGCGCGCGCCTTGCGCGCCGCTTTGGCGACGCGAACCGCCCGCGACTTGCCAAACTTTGCCCACAGCATCCCGCAGCACTCGTCCACGTTTTCGGCGTTGAGCGAGTACAAGATTTCCTTGCCTTCGCGTCGGCTATGGACCAACCCTTCGTGCTTGAGAATCTTGAGATGGTGCGAGATCGTCGGCTGCGAGGAACGCGCGAACGCGGCGACGATGTCGCTGACGCGCATCTCCCCCTTCTTTTGAAGCATTTGCAGTATGTCTTGCCGCGTCGAGTCGCCTAACGCGCGGCAAAACGCGACACAATCAATGCCTGTCACAGTCACCTTCTATTTGGACGCGGCGCCAGTGCGCCGACGACATATTGACAAATTTCAATATGTCTATATTATACTACAGAAATTCAATTTGTCAAGGGCTGGCGTTCCGGCACCCCCGCGCGGCGCGGATACCGCTCCGGCGTCGCCGCGACTTTTTCGATGACGACGAGGTGGCGCGGCTCCAGCCCCGGCAACCGCACCGGCGCGATCGCGCGCACGCGTCCGCCGAGCAGAGCGAGCGCGCGCGCCGCCGCGCGGATTTCGTCGTCAACCTCGACGCCCTTTTGCGCGATGAAGACGCCGCCCTGCCGCACGAATGGTAGCGCGTACTCCACCAGCGTCGCCAAATTTGCAACCGCGCGCGCGACGGCGACATCGTACTGCGCGCGGTGCGCCGCGTCACGCGCGAGGTCTTCGGCGCGCGCTTGAATCGCGACCGCGTCGCGCAGGTCAAGTTGCGTGATGATGTGCTTGAGAAACGCGACTTTTTTGCCGGTCGCTTCGAGCAGGATCAGCCGCAAATGCGGCAGCGCGATTTTGAGTGGGATGCCGGGAAAGCCCGCGCCCGCGCCGATGTCAATAACGCGCGGTGTCATTGCGAGGAGCGTTTTCCGCGACGAAGCCGCCCGCGGGGCGTCCAAATCGCGAATTGGGGATTGCTTCGCCTCGCTCGCAATGACAGCCGCAACCGACAACGAATCGAGAAAGTGTTTGACGATCACGTCATCGCGCGCGGTGATCGTCGTGAGGTTGACGCGCGTGTTCCACGCGACGAGTTCACGGTAGTACGTGTCAAACGCGTCGGTTTGCGCCGGCGTCAGCGTGATGCCGAACGCGCGCGCGCCTTCGTCCAGAGGGCTCGTCATTCAACCTTGATGCGCGTTGCCTTCGCGGTGGATTTTTCTTTTTCCGCCTGGTCGAGTTTTTCGATGCGCGCGTCCAGCAGGGAACGCCACGCCAACAGCATTTCGCGCTGCGCCGCACGGCGATGCATCCGAAATTCTTCGGGGAACATTTCGCCGCGTCCCTCTTTCATTTCTTTGCGGAACGCCTTGATCGCGGCGGCAAGATGATCTTCCCAGGTCAAATCTTTTTCTTCATCGGGCTTTGCCATTTTGTCCTCCCAATTCCTGCCACAGAGGACACAGGGGACACAGAGAAACTCTTGTTTTCATCTCTGTGCTTTCTGTGTCCTCTGTGGCTAATCCTCTACCGACAGATCGCGTTTTTCAGCGTGCGGCTGGATGCGGCGTTCGAGACGCGGGGTGAAACGCGCGGCAATCGTTTCGATGATGAAATCAACGGGATGCACTGCCGCCAGTCCGGTGTTCTCTTCGAAGATGACGCGCGGGCGTCCGGTTTGCGCGCTGATTGCCACATCTTGATACGGCACGTATGCTTGCACGACGCCGATCAGGTACGGCGCGACTTGCGGTTTCGTTCCTTCAATCGCCACGGCTTCGGGTTTCAGGACGACGGGACCGCCGCTGTTGCCGGGAAACACGAACGCATCCACGAGAAAAATCTTGCTCGACCGCGCCAACAAATCGCGCACGCGCGCGAGCGTCCCACTGCGGACGATCACCGTGTTGCGATGCTGGCCGACAAGTCCCATCGGAAAACCCAGCACGTACGCAAAATCGCCCTCGGTGACGCCGAGCGCGTTCAGCGCGTCAATCGTCGCGCTGTGTTGATCGCCTTGAAAGTACGCGACCTGCATTCCGCTTTCCTGCAGCAGATCGAAATGGATCGGCATCACCGCCACGTCAATCGCGTCGTCGGGATGCGTGAACCAGAGCGGTTTGTTTCCGTCGAACAAACTCAGATCGAATTCGCGCGCGGGCTTGGCGGCGTGCGGATTGCAGCGCAGATACGCCTTGTCCAGACCTGCCAAAACGTGGCGATTCGTGACGAGGTAGACCTGGTATTCGCGCGCACGCGTGTTCGTCGGCACGCCGTACAAAAATCCCGAGGCGATCCAACGCCGTTCGCCTGCGGCGTCATCGGCGCCGATCGCGACGACGCAATCGGTGAAGAAAGGGGGAATCAGCGCCATCGTCACGCCGTCTCGAACTGAAGCACGCGCATTTTTTCTGGAGACACGCGCGTGCTTAATGATAACATTTCAACTCCGACGACATTGCCGTCTTTGTCAAAATCAAGAATCACGCCAGGCTGCACTTCTTCCGACTCTACAATCGCAGATTCGTCCAAACGAAAGTAGAGTGCGTCGTTTTCCTTATCAACTTTCAGTCTCATTGTTTCCTCCTCAATCGCCGATCAAAAAACACCGTCACAACTCGATTGGGATAAACGTGCGGATTGACTACGACTCTCAAGAAACGCCCACCATGTTCGGCGATGGATTTGATGTAGTGGGTATTGTTGTCCGCGCCAGGATCCACCTGGTCGGGCGCGTTGATGGCGCGCCACATCCACTCTTCGGGAATATTGCGCTCAATCAGCATTTCTTTCGTGTGCGTCGAGATTTCGATGTCAATCATCGCTTCACTTTTTCAGCCACACACATCAACGACGTCCCAATCGGCAAATCCACGCGCGAGACCAGCGCAGCTTCGATGCGACCGACGCCGCGCAGGATCGTGTTGAGCAGTGGCGACACGGGTTCCATTTCAACCTGGTATTCGTCTTGCGACAAGTGATGCGAGCGCAATTCCTTTTTCTGCCCCAGTTTGTTTCGCAGCAGGATCAGCGGCGCGGACAACGGGAAGACGAAAAAGAAACCGAACGTGATCCGCCGCACGCGAAACCCCGCGCGCTCGACACGCTCGCGCAGTTCGCGCGGCGTGTAACGATGCTTGTGTCCGTTGATCTCGTCGTTGTAACTCCACAGCGATTGCAGCGCAGGCACCGAAATTGTCAGGATGCTGCGCGGGCGCGCGACGCGGTACGCTTCGCGCAAAATCGCTTCGTCCGCGTCCACATGCTCGATCACGTCGAGCGCGGTGACGAGATCGAACGACGCGTCGTCGAACGGCAGTGCGCGCGTCGCGTCGCCTTGCCGCACGGCATAGCCGCGCGCTTGCGCCAGCGCGACCGGGCGCGCGTCCACTTCGACGCCCTGGACGCGTCCGTAGCGCGACAAGTGATGGACCATATTTCCCGCGCCGCAGCCGATGTCGAGCACGTCGCCATCGCGGCGCGGCACACTCGCGTCGAGCAAATTCAAAAGCGACCAGGCGCGCGTCGCAAACCACCAATGTTTGTCTTCGGGGAGTTCAGTGATCGTTGTCATTGGTTGTATTTTACACCAAACAGGACAAGGGGACAAGGTGACAGGGAGACATGGAGCGGACTTTCCTTGTCACGGACTTTCCTTCACGATCAACTGAAATACGTCAGGTCGCGCGTAATGCCCCACCACATCGAAATCGAATTTGCTTTGCGCGACGAGTGCAAGATCGAGGTCGGCGTACAGAATTCCTTCTTGATCGAACAGCGGTCCCGCAAGCACTTGACCGAACGGCGAGACAATCGCGCTGCCGCCGCGGCACATCACGTCGGGCTGATTCGCGAGTTCGGCGTAACACGGCAAGTCGGTTGGATACATCGCTTTGGCGACGAATTGATTGCAGCCGAGCACGAAACAGCGTCCTTCGAGCGCGATGTGAACGAGCGTTGCCTGCCACACGTCGCGCGCGTCGGCAGTCGGCGCGAGATAAATTTCGACGCCCTTTTGGTACATCGCCGCGCGCGCAAGCGGCATATAATTTTCCCAGCAAATCAGCCCGCCGACTTTGCCGAACTCGGTTTCGAGCACGGTGAGCGTCGAGCCGTCGCCTTCGCCCCAGATCAATCGCTCCGCCGCCGTCGGTTTGAGTTTGCGATGCTTGCCGAGTAGTCGTCCGTCGGGCGCGAAATACAACAGCGTGCAGTAGAGCGTGCCGCGACTGTTTTCATCGCGCTCGATCACACCGACGACGAGGTACGCGTTTGCTTCGCGCGCGGCTTGCCCAAGTTGCGCGGTCGCGCGACTCGGCACGTCCACCGCGTTTTCCCAATAGCGTTGCCACAACTGGCGACCTTCGGGCGTGCGATTGCCGACGATGACGCCGAACGAAAAACCGCGCGGATACGCGGGGATAAATGCTTCGGGAAAAAGAATCAAACGCGCGCCTTGCGCGGCGGCTTCGCGCGTGAGCTGACACGTTTTTTCGACAGTGGCTTCGCGGTCGAATAGCACCGGCGCGGCTTGGATGACGGCGGTTTTTACAATTGGTGGGTGATCTCCCATTTTATCCTCTCAAATTCTGACACGGAGACATGGAGACCAGGAGACACGGAGAGGTATTTTCTCCTTGTCACCTTGTCACCAGGTCTCCCTGTCATTCTTCTCGCGATACTTTTCCGCGCAATGCTTTGACCCGCCCCAGCCGTTTCTTGCTTTCCAGCCGACGCTCCTTTGCCGCGCGCGAGGGCTTGGTCTTGCGGCGCGGCTTGGGCGGCAGCGCGGCTTGCCGGATCAGCGCGATCAAACGCGCGCGCGCGTCCGCGCGGTTTTGCTCTTGCGTGCGAAAGCGCGTCGCTTCGATCACGAGTTCGCCTTCCGCATTGATGCGATTGCGCGCGATGTTCAGCAGGCGCGCGCGCACGTCGTCGGGCAGTGACGGCGAATGGCGCGCATCGAAGCGCAATTGCACTGCCGTCGCGACCTTGTTGACGTTCTGCCCGCCGGGTCCGGACGCGCGGATAAAGGTTTCATCTAGTTCGGAGTCGGCGAGCGCGAGATCACGCGTGATGAAAATCGTCATATTGCGGCAATTGTATCACAGCTTGCCCAAAAACGTGACGCGGAGACAAGGAAACTTTCCGTGCGGCTCCGTGTCCCCGTGTCTCCGTGTCCTGGTTTTCAGACGCGCTTGCCCGTGATGTAATGCTCCAATTGCTCGATCAAAAACTCCTTGTCCGAAATGACGACCTTGACCACGTCGCCAATCGAAATGACGCCGACCAATTGATCGTCCGCAAGCACGGGCAGATGCCGGATGTGTTCGGCGGTCATCAACGCCATACACTCTTCAATCGTTTGCTCGGGACGGACAAAGTACACCTTGTCGGTCATAATTTCGCGGACGCGCGTGTCCTTGGAGAACTTGCCTTTGAGGACCACCTTGCGCGCGTAATCGCGTTCGGAAATAATCCCTACGACGCGCGATCCTTCCAGCACCATCAGCGCGCCTACATTTTTCTCCGCCATCAATGTGAGCGCGGCGTAGACCGTCGCCTCCGGCGCGATGGACCAAACGGCGCGACCTTTTTCCTGCAAGAGTTGCGCAACTGTTGACATCCTTCCCTCCTTCCGCGTCATAGTATATCCACAACCCGCGCGCAGGTCAATCGCGTTTTCCGAACGCGCGAACGAGCGCGCGAACTTGATAAATATTGAGGCAAATGCTACAATCGGAGCCGTTCCGCTGTGCGCTTAAAATTTTGCGAAGGAGTCTTTTCAATGTCGAACGATGGTGCGCCCGCCAAACCTGCGCGCAATTGGCTGTGGCAACCGAACCTGATCGTCTTTGTTTCGAGCGCGTGCATTATGATTCTGGAACTCGTCGCCGGGCGAATGATCGCGCCGCACGTCGGCTCGTCGCTGTACACCTGGACGAGCGTGATCGGCGTCGTGCTGGCGGGCATCTCGCTGGGCAATTATCTGGGGGGACGCTTTGCCGATCGCTGGGCGTCGCTCCGGTTTCTGGGAAGCATCTATCTTCTCGCCGCGCTCACGTCGTTCATCGTCTTGTGGGTGGATCGGATGGGGCGCGTCACGCCCGGCGACTGGCCCATCGTCGTCGAGATTCTCGCGCTGACGACCGCGATGTTCTTCGTCCCCTGCACGATCCTGGGAATGATTTCGCCGATTGTCGCGAAACTCGCGGTGAGCGATCTGGCGAAGACCGGCAGCACCGTCGGCAAGATTTACGCGGCGGGCACGCTCGGCAGTATCGTCGGCACGTTCGCGACCGGGTTCGTATTGATTTCGTGGTTCGGCACGTACACGATTGTGATCGGCGTCGCGCTGCTGCTCGGCGCGCTGGGGGTCGTGTTTCTGTTTGGCGCGCGGTGGCAAGCGCTGTTGCTTGCCAGCACCATCGTCCTTTGCGGCGCGGCGATTTCGGTGAACCAAAAGTGGAACGAAGGTCCCTGCGTGGTCGAAACGAATTATTACTGCATCAAGATTTACGACGAACAGGTTGGCGGTGAGCCGATTCGGCAGTTGGTGCTCGATCATCTCGTTCACAGTTACGTTTCGCTGACCGATCCCAAGACGCTGGTCTACGGCTATGAAAAAATTTACGCCGAGATGGCAGAGTACCGCACGCGCACCAAAACTTCGCCCGACGTGCTGATGATCGGCGGCGGCGGGTACACCTTCGCGCGCTATATGCAAACCGTCTATCCGCAAAACGAAATGCACGTCATCGAGATCGATCCCGGCGTGACGCAATTCGCGTACGATCAGCTCGCGTTGCCGCGCGAGATGAAGATCGTCACGGCGAACGAAGACGCGCGGACGTTCTTTGCGCGTCCGCCGACGAAGAAGTACGATTTGATCCTGGGTGACGCGTTCAACCACTATTCGGTGCCGTACCATCTCACGACCAAGGAATTCAACGAACGCGTCCGGCAGTGGCTTGCCGACGACGGGCTGTACGTCGTCAACATCATTGACGGACCGTACGGCGAATTCGTGCGCGCGTATTTTCACACCCTGCGCCAGACGTTCAAGCACGTTTATCTCGTCGAGGGCAATTACGCGTGGCGCGAGGCGTCGCGCAGTTTCTTCGTGCTGATCGGCACGGACAAAGCGATGGATTTGGCGACGCTTGCCACGTGCGAAGCCGGAGACGGCGACGCGCTGACGTATCGGTTGCTCCCCGCGCAAGCCGAGATTGACCGGCTGTTGACCGAAGCGCCACTCATCACGCTGACCGATCAGTACGTCCCGGTCGATCAGATGCTCGCGTCGGTGTTCCAAGAAACCAAGCCCAAGTGACGCGCGCGCGGTTCACAAAATTCTGGACGCTGCCGGATCGCGCGCCCTCGAATCCCGATTGCCTGATCGTGCCGTCGTACGCGCTGAAAGATCGCGCGACCCCCACGCGACCCACGCGCGCGCAGATCGAATTGGCGGCGGCGTGGTGGCGCAAATTTCCGCGCGCGCACATCGTGATGTGCACCGGCGACAACCAGGGGCTCGGCGTGACGAACGCGCGCGTGATGTGCGAGTACGCGCTGCGCTTGGGCGTGCCGCGCGAAAATCTGATCGAGGAAGACGCGTCGCGCAACACGCGGGAAAATCTTTTCAATGCGTGGCGGCTCGCGGCGCGCCAGAGCGCGCGTCAGCCCACGCTCGTCACGCTCGATCTGTACACGCGGCGCGCCGTCGCCACCGCGCGGAAACAAGGTTGGCGCGATTTTTACTGGCTCTCGGTTTACGCGGAAGGCGAATCGGCGTACGGGCTCAAGGCGATCCAAACGCACTCGCGCGCGACGATCTTGTGCTACGAAATGATCGCGACGATGTACAGCAAAGTCGTCGGATGGATTTAGATCATTTGCTCCCTTGTCATTTCGAGAAGGCGATCTTTGCCGACGAGAAATCTCGTTTTCGCAGCCAGAGATTTCTCGCTGCGCTCGAAATGACAACCGGGCTGGACAATTATTTTGACTTTGATTGCGCTTGGGGATATACTAAATTTTAGAGGTTTCGAATGCAACTTGCTTCAAGGGCGAAGCCCCAAGTGGTCTTGTCTCGATCTCATCAATTTGAATTCCAAGTGCGCCGATCAGCGATGCGTGGTATGTCTTCGCGGTGGGCGCGTTTTGTTTTCCGATGGCAAGGAGCAACTTGATTGTTCAAACTCTGATCAAACCCGGCGAATATCGCGATTCGGTCGCGCTGATGTTGATCGCACGCGAGTTGACCGCGCTGCCCGGCGTCGCCGATGTTTCGGTCGTGATGGGCACGCCCGCAAACAAAGCCGTCCTCGCGCAAGCCGGTTTGTTGAACGACGCGGCAAACGCGGCGACGCCGAACGATTTGCTGATCGCGGTCAAAGCGAAAGATGATGCGGCGGCGCGCGCGGCGTTACATAAGGCGCAGGAGTTGCTCGCGCAGAGAGCCGCGTCACCGCAAATCGGCAGCGCGGCGCGTCCGCGCACGCTGCGCGCCGCGCTGCGCGCAACTCCGGGCGCGAACCTCGCGATCGTTTCGGTCGCGGGGCAGTACGCGGCGGCGCAAGCGTGGGACGCGTTGCGCGCGGGGCTTCACGTTTTGCTCTTCAGCGATCACGTCGCAGTGGAAGACGAAATCGCGCTGAAAGAGTACGCGCGCGATCAGGGCTTGCTATTGATGGGACCCGGCGCGGGCACGGCGCTCATCAACGGCGTCGGGCTCGGCTTTGCGAACGCGGTGCCGCGCGGCAACATCGGCATTGTCGCGGCGGCGGGAACCGGCTTGCAAGAGGTGAGCACGCTGATCGCGAAAGCCGGAGCGGGCATCACGCAAGGGATCGGCACCGGCGGGCGCGATGTGAGCGAGCGCGTCGGCGGAATAATGATGCTGGAAGGATTGCGCGCGCTGCAAGCCGATCCAAAGACGCGCGTGATCGTCATCGTGTCGAAACTTCCGGCGCCGAGTGTGACGGAAAAAATTCTGGCGCAGGTGGGAACGTCTGACAAACCGACGGTGCTTGCGTTGATGTCGAATTTGTCATTGCGAGGAGCGATTTTTGCGACGAAGCAATCCCCGATTCGCGAGGTGGAGATTGCTTCGCACAAAACGCTCGCAATGACAGCCAGAGACTTGCGCGAAGCCGCAGCATTGGCAGTCGCGTTATCGCGCGGAGAAAGTGTGAACGCGGCGCGCAAGAAACTCGCGGCGGAGGATCGCGCGCTCGCGATCAAGGCGCGCGCGTTGCGGCGCAAGTTGAACGCGCGGCAAAGATACGCGCGCGGGCTGTACTCCGGCGGAACGTTGTGCGAAGAGACGATGCGAATTTGGCAGGCGTCGCTCGGCGCGGTCTGGTCGAACGCGCCGCTCGATCCGAAATTCAAATTACCGGATTCGAACCAGAGCAGGCGGCACACCGTCGTCGATCTTGGTGAAGAAGAATTCACGATTGGGCGTCCGCACCCGATGATCGACAATTCCGTGCGCGTGAAACGCCTTTTGCAAGAAGCGCGCGATCCGAGCGTCGCGGTGATCGCGCTCGACGTGGTGATCGGCTACGGCGCGCATCCGGATCCGGCGGCGGAGTTGGGCGCGGCAATCGCGGAGGCGAAAGCGATCGCGCGCAAACGCGGACGTGAGTTGATCGTCGTCGCGTCCGTCACCGGCACGGAAAACGATCCGCAAAGTTTGTCGCGACAGACCATCGCGCTGAAAAAAGCGGGCACGATCGTATTGGAAAGCAATGCGGTAGTAGCAAAGTTTGCTAGTTGCATAGTTGGATAGTTTGATAGTTGCTTGACAGAGAACAACTACCCAACTACGCAACCATCCAACCATCCAACTATTTTGGAGAAAATATGGACGACATTACAAGCGGACGCGAATTTTTGAAATCAAGCCGGTGGGTGGAATTGCGCGGGGCACCGACAGATCAGAAACGCAAATTGCCGTTTCCGCCGCTGCAAAAACCATGCCCCGCCGACGCGCAATTGATTGACCTGGTCGCGCCAAAAGATTTTACCGTCGGCAAGATTCCGTTGAGCGACGCGATCAGTCGGCGGATCAGTCATCGCAAATTCATGGACGGATTTCTTTCGCTGGAGGAATTGTCGTTTCTGTTGTGGGCATCGCAAGGGGTGAAAGAAATTGTGCGCGATGGTTACGCGACGCGGCGCAATGTGCCATCGGGCGGCGCGCGCCATCCGTTCGAGACGTACTTGTGCGTCCAGCGCGTCCAAGGATTGACGCCGGGGCTGTATCGTTATCTGGCGATCGAACACAAACTGATTTTGCAGAACGACGATCCGGCAATGTATCGCAAGGTGAATGATGCGACTGAGAATCAAAATTTCGGCGGCGCGGTGATTTTCATCTGGACGACGATTCCGTATCGAACCGAGTGGCGGTACAGTTTCGTCGCGCACAAACTCATCTTGCTCGACGCCGGGCACGTCTGCCAGAACTTGTACCTCGCGTGTGAAGCGATTGGCTGCGGCACCTGCGCGATTGGCGCGTACAATCAAGAGAAAATGGACGCGGTGCTCGGCGTGGATGGCAAGGATGAGTTGACGGTGTATTGCGCGCCGGTTGGGAAAATTTAGTGCGAAAGTTGGATAGTTTGTTAGTTTGATAGTTTTCCTGCCGAAGAGAATCATCCAACTATCAAACCACGCAACTACCCAACTACTCAACAGACGTTATCAAAAATAAGGTAAAATGTATGCATGCTCAAATACTCCGAATTGAAACGAGATCGTCGCAAGTTTCTTGCACTGACTGGATTAACGCTCAAAGAGTTCAGTGCCCTGTTGCCGGCATT
>VGOB01000014.1 GCA_016865935.1 Chloroflexota bacterium
TGTGGTAACATCGGTGAGGCGGTCACCCGCGCAAGCCCAGGATTCAGCGCGACAGCAATCCCCGAATATAGCGGCGACTATGTGAAAGTCACTGTGACCCTGCCGCTGCTGACCGTTCCGAATCCTTTCTTTTCGCCCAAGGATGTCCCTATTCAGGCGAGTGCTACGATGCGAAGGGAACAAATGCGATGTACTTTCCGTTGAAATATTCTGCCTCCCAAACTTTCAGACGAATTCAAGGAGAAGGCGGAGGAGCCAATATTTATATCATCATAGGGCTCGCGTTCGGGTTCCTTTTGCTGACTCCCTTCTTTCTGAATTTTTCCAGTCTCTATATCACTCGGCGGTCATCGCAAAACGGGGCAGATGCAGCATCCCTCGCAGCAGCAGAGTTTTTTGCAGAGATCTTGAGCTATAGCCCATCTCTTGGAGGAAAAGTACCCTTCCCGCACAATGATTACTACAAGGGTGGCGATCTGGATGGAAATGGGACCCTGGGTGAGGGGGACTGTAGGCGGATTGATGCTAAACAAAACAATGAAGCGTATTTGAAAAACTTAATTTTTCGGCAACGGTACCTGGCACGCATTTATGGCGCACTGATATCAAATCAGACACGCGGCACGGGCACTGCTCAGTTTGTTGCAGATCAAAACAACACTTCAGTCGTTCCGGGTACTTTTCAACTTAAACGGTGCGGTGAAGATTGTGAGAATCGTGCTCCGTTGGATGCTCTTGTCCTTTCGCTAATCACATCGAGAGGATATGTTCCAGCGGTCGGAGGTTATACAGGCGCTAGCGGGATGCCTGTGCGTGCCCAAGCATCATCTGAAATTTACAATTATCCGTTTGATGGTTTGATTAGATACGTTAGACACACTTGCGCTAGAGAAGAAATCGAAAGAACAAATATCTATGACCCAACGGGGAAAGTCATTGGGGTCAAAGAAGACCGATACAAAACATACTTGTTCTACCTTGAAGTGGCTTGGAAGGCGCGTCTGATAAGTTATCGGGGCGTACCTTACCCAGATTGACATTTTTCGCCAAAGCCGAAAACGATTAACGCGAAGGGGGGAAAGATGAAAAAAATTCTACGCCGGATCCTCGGTACTCTTTTGGACGACAAGGGACTCACCACGATCCAAAGTATTGGGCTTGCAGCCACGGTGTTTGCTATCCTGTTGGCCACATTTTTGGTTTTCAGCGGGCGGGTGAGCACATTGATTGACGCATACACAACGGCGGAGGTGACTCAAAGAGACCGCTTTGAAGGCAAAGCGGGGACTACATCAATCAACCCCCAGTCCGCCTCAGGGCAGAACTATGGTAATTCAAGTGGAAAGGGCACCAACGCAAATAACCAACAGGCAACAGGCAAAAGTGCCGAGCCGGCAAAGGATGGATTTGATTGGCTTGGATTGGCTAGTAGTGGTGTTGATATCCTGGAAGATGTTGCCAAGGGCCAACCTGTCAAGCTACTGCTTGATGGTGCTGGTGCAATTACTGGGGTTGCATCGCAATTTGAAAAAGATCTAAAGGGTGCCAGCGCGCTCTTCGATGGCGGGGGGAAAATTGCGAGCGGCATCTCGGAGTTGGCTGGCTGGGCAAACATGCACAACAGCACAACGGTCTTTTCGGCACTCAAATTTAATCATGGTTGGAATCCATTTGGTCTAGTAGGAAAATTCCCCTGGCTATATCAGGTTCTCAAAGTACTGGGGCCGTTCCTGGGATTGATCGGTGGAATAGCTCAGATCTGGCAGGGTTGGAATGAATTGAAAGGCACCGAGCCTGATTCAAAAGTCAATGGCGTACTTAATATTACCAGCGGAGTTTTGCTAGCTTTCGCAGGAATTCTAGGATTGATTGCCGCTTTCGTGACGGCACCCGCGTGGCTAACTGCAGTCATTGCAGGACTAACTATTGGTGCTGGCATACTTACCCTGATACGTTACCGTAACGAAATCGGGCAATTCCTCAGGTCTGGGTTAAAGGCAGTCGGCGATGCCATGAATGGTATCGGTAGCGCAGTGGGCGGGATCCTTTCGGCGGTTGGGCTGTGATTCACTCTGGACATCGCTGCATCCATGAAAAGGAGATGCATTGGATTCACTGAAACGAATCGCAACAAACTATAAGCTCAACGGTGAACGAGTCTTCATTTTTCCCAAGCGACTGACCCTTCATGAAAAAAACTGGTGCGTCATTTTCTACTATCGCGGTAGCGAGATAATGGGCATACCTTTAAATGATCCTCAGATGACTGGAGGATTAGTTGTTAATGAAGAAGGCATGCCTTCGCGGAATCGTAGTATGGTAGCGCGGCTCTGCCAAGCAAGTTTGGTATTTCTACAGGAAACGAAGCCGGACTCAGTTCAAGCATTCCTTCAAGTACCCGATGCCGCAAAACGCTCGCTGGAGAGTTTTCAGAACTCAGCTGAAAAGTGGCGCCAGTTCTTGCCGGACCTGATTGCAAACGAACGTGATATGGCACAGAAAGGGCTGGCCAAACTCGAAGAGATTGTGTGTTTGCTAGAAGAGGTGGAGAAAAATACGATATGGGTATATCCAAAATTGAAGGCGCTCTACGATTCTCCGACGATTGCAATTGAGGAGATAGACCGCATACTGAATGCTCATAACAGCTATCAGAATGCAGGTCGTTCTGCCAATTTGAAAATGATGGAACTGAGGGAAGTTGTACAGTCTCTGTCAAACAACATTCGTTCGAATCGATCCGCTGTTACAGCCCATCCGGCTCAAGGAACAAGGGGAGCATTGCAGTATTTTCTTTCTGATATTGCAAGATCGTTGAGGATGGCCTCCCCTGAGAGTTTCAGTAATACTCTGACCGAGTCGCTATCCCGTGAAATGGACGAGTTTATTTCCGGCTACCGCATTCCGTTTGAAGGTTGAACCTGGGCTCTCTCGGAATCAAATGTTCAGAAAGGATATGAATCCCGAATGGCAACAAAAATAGATTGGCGACAGCCCCTGAAGGGAGTTGTCCTATACACTTTCTTGATTGTTTCTTCTGGAATTGGAATAATGCTCTTTGATAAAGGGCAAGTGGGTGTCTGTGCAGACTCTATTATTACAGTATTCTTTCTAGTGTTCTGTGGCTTTCTTGCGGCAATGGGCGCGTCTGAAAATGAAGCGGCGACGGGCGCATTGGTCGGCATAGGGGCGATAATACCACAATCGTTGCTAAATATCTTGGCAGAGCGTTTCAGTATTATTTCCCTATTGACTTCAATTGTACTCTTCAGTTTCTTTGCCGCATTGGGAGGCGTTGCCGCACAACGAGCCAAGCACCAATATTGATTTGGGACAAGGATACATTCATGAACAAGAACCGTCGTCGCGCAATCGCGTTGTTTGTTCTAGCCGCCATACTTTCCTGTATGGCTGGCTGTTTTGCCTTGTCTTTTCTACAATCGGCAAATGACGAAGTTGCGCAAACCAAACGGCAGTATGGTGAACAGATCAACGTGATCGTGGTCGCCAAGGATGTGCCGGCACGCGCTTCGCTCACTTTAGCCAGGCTGTTGGATGGGACGCTGAAAGTCGAGAAACGCCCACGCCTGTTTACTCCAGAATCCGCTTTTGTGATTCCTGACGCCGCAGACGCGAACGCAATCGTTGCCCATCTCGGAAACCGTCTTGATGGTTACACTTTGATCCCTCTGAAAAAGGGCGACATCCTGTTGCCCAGCATGATTGAGACGTCGTTTGTCATTCCTCCCAACCTGCGTGCAGTCAGTCTCGCCGTGAGCAATGTCACGAGCGTGAGCGGCTATCTGCGCTCTGGTGACAAGGTGGATGTGATCGCGTCCTATGAACTTGAGGAAAGCGGGGGCGCGGGAGGTGGAAAGAAATTCCAGCGAACGATAGTTTTGCTGCAGAACGTGACTGTCTTGTCCGTGTCTTGGGTTAACAATCTCGGAACATCGTCTCAGATAGCACCAACTACTGGGCTGACCGCAACGATATTATACGCGCAGGGGCAATCACAACTTGGCGCACTGCAATCAGGAGAGAAGCGCGATACGGTCGTGACTCTAGCGGTATCGCTTGAGGAAGCAGCCAAACTGACCTTTATGGAAGTGTTTGGCAAAGAGGTTCGGCTTGTTCTCCGCCGTTTGGACGACACCAAAGTCGCACCTGTTCCGACCGTTGCGCCGGAGCAATACAAATAGCAATCAGATCAATCTTTGGACGAGCAGGAACAGCGCCCCAAACGCAAGAAATGGACCAAACGGAATCACAGTCTTTCTCGTCCATCCGCAAAACGCGATTCCCGGAAGGATGACGACGAGCGCTGACACCGAAGCGATTGCGAGCGCATAGAAAATTGCCGGAAATCCAAGTAGCAGTCCCATAAACAACGCCAGTTTCACATCGCCCATCCCAGCGCGCTCGGGTCCAAAGATAACTGCCGGGATAATGAAAAATATCGCGCCGATGAAACCTCCGAGGAAGGCAGCAGGTAATTCTGCCTTGAATATCGCTACCAGAAACGCGGTCAGGATACCCGGAAGCACGACGGCGTTTGGAATTCTTCGCCAGCGTAGGTCGGTGTACGATACAGTAACCAAAATCCCAATGTAGAGAACATCAAGGATGATTTCAATCGTTTGCATCTTGTACCTTGTAAGAGGGTGCCCACGCGGCATCCGGAGATTGGCCCGTGAATGACACTCGCCGCCGTGTCGTCATAGCTACGGACGCCAGCATCAGTCTGAAATCCGGCTTTGTGCAGCAATATCGGGTTCTGGTCGTTCCACGGCGCTATCGTCTTGGCTCACAAACAGTTGTCAGTACGGAGGGACCAGCACAATTCGCAACGGACAGAGCGCTACCAGGACTACTACCGGCGCAATTGGATGACTTTGTCAATGCGTACAAGCAAGTTGAAAACACGAGCATCGTTTCGATTCATTCTGCTGCGACACTCGACAATGCAGTTCAGCAAGCAAGGATCGCACGGAACTTGCTGACGCCAGGATTCGATATTGAGATATTTGAAGCCAAGACGATTGATGGAGGAATCCAACTATTAGTTGAAACAGCGGCAAATTTTGTGAATTCTGAAAAGGATGCAAACAAAGAGCAAGTCCAAGCGTTACTCGATCGAATTCATGGACACATTGTAACGCTTGTTCTTTGCAAAGGCATAGGACGTTTGCCCTGTGAGACCAAGAGCGATCTGATGCAGGAGCTTGCCAATCTTTTCGGTCCACGCTCAATGTTTAAGATGGATGGCGCCAAAGGTGTCTTCCGGCAGATCCTGCACGGTCAGCAAACAGTGACTGTTGATCAGCGTTCGCAAATGCTTGTCCAGTGGAAACACCAAACCTCAGTGCGGGCAAGCCAACTTTATGCAGAGATGACTGCTTTGCTGGGCAGGGACGCCTTCCAAGTTCGAGAGATCTATTTGAGAAATCCGATTTTTCCCGATGATTTCATCGGTATAATTGCCTACCCTGACTCGACAAGAATAGCAGAACTTGTCAAATGGGTCAAACGATGGGGATAGCGTTAGCCCACAAATCTTCGACCACGAGAAACCTCAAGATGATTGAAATATCACCCTTGCGCCAAACGACGATCCGCGTGATGGCCGTCGCATCTGATGCCAGTTTGATTGAGACGATCCGCCTGCATCTGACCGATCGGTTCCCAATTGAACTCGTGCAGACTTTGCAGACGGGACGGCAGTGTCTTTCTGTAATCGGGGACGTTGACCCGAATGTTGTGCTCATTGCAGATGGAATAGAGGATATCAATTTCCTCCAGCTAGTCCGCCAAATTTGTGCGCTGCATCCAGCCGTCGCACCGGTCGTGCTGTCCCAAGCCGATGACTTGTCATCTTATCACGATTTGATGAGTGCTGGCGCACGCGGCGCGATCAAGATTGCCAACTCAGCCCAGGGCTGGATCGTTTCAGGCGAAGAATTGGATCTCCGCATTCATCAGGCATTTGAACTAGTCCGTTCGGTCAAAGAACGGCTTGCTAGGGGAGCTAGGAAACCAGCAACGACATTGGGGCGGGAAATCATCACCGTTTATAGTCCCAAGGGAGGGGTCGGCAAGAGCGCGTTTGCCGTTGGTCTGGCGCTGTTGTTGGCGCAACAAGATGCGAAAAGAAAAGTGGCTCTGGTTGACCTGAATCTGCAATTCGGAATTGACTCAGTCTATCTCAATCTCCAGCCCCACCATTCGATCAGCGACTTGGTTGCAAATGTAGATTCGCTGAATTCTAGCACGCTGGAGAGTCTCGTCTCGAAGAAGGTCTTAGATGGCGGATGTGAACTTGCTTTCATCTCAGCGCCTGCCAACGCGCGTCAAGCCGACGATATTGTTGGACAAAACGTCGCAGGTGTCTTTCAGGCACTGCGTCGCTACTTTGATGTAACCGTCGTGGATACCACAGCCACTATCTCCGATGTTACGCTCGCCGCGCTGCAGGCGGCATCGCGCATCTTGCTAGTTTGTTCCCAGGACATGCTCGCTATCCGTCAAACGCGGGCAGCATTAGAGCTACTCAGGGATCCTGAGTTTGCGATTGACATGGGAGCAATTTCGCTTGTGTTAAACCGGATCAATTCCTACTCGGAGATCAAGCCAGAAAGTATCGAGTCCTTGTTTGAACTGCCCTGCTTGGGAAGAATTCCAGAGCATAATGCTTTCTTCGAAACAGAGGTGAACGTCGGGAACCTTCCCAGTGCGTTGGCAGATTCGAACCCGGTAGTCAAAGCATGGAAGGGAATTCTCGCTGGGCTGAAATTCGAAAAACCCTTGCGGCAAAATCCAGAACGACTCTAGGTGAATGACAATGCTAACCGTTGGTGACACCTTGCGCGAAGGGCGCTACAGAATACTTTTCACACTATCTGAAAGCAAGCAAGCCAGCATATTCTTGGCACGGGACGAAGAGACCCGCGAATTGTTTGCTGTCAAAGTGATTCAGAGGAAAGCGGGGGAACACGAGGATTTTAGAAAAGCTTTCAGCGCGGAAGCGAAAATCCTATCACAACTGCGTGATGATCCGCATATCGCGCGCTTTGAATTTTTCGGCGTCGAAGAAAAGTATCTTTACATCGTCATGGAATACGTCCCGGGCAAAACCATCGCCGAGTTGCTGAAGGCAACTAGAACCGTGGAGCAAAAAGACGCCTTGAAGATTGCGCGCCAAGTTGCCGCGGCGCTCGCGAGTGCGCACGACAAAGGGATCATTCATAGCGATATTAAGCCATCCAACATCATGCTCACCCCACCGGGTGACGTCAAGGTCCTTGATTTCGGTATGGCCTTGGATGTTTCCAATGTCACGAGTAGCCAGGTTGCCGGGACGCCCACCTATTTCTCACCTGAGCAAGTGGATCCGCTCAATTTTGGGACGCCGCGTATCCAGACCGACATCTACTCGCTAGGGGCGACGCTTTATGAAATGCTCTGCGGCCGTCCGCCGTTTCAGTTCACAACAACCCTACTCCAACTGGCAAAGGACATTGCTGAACGCACTGCAGTCCCGGTCACAAAGTACAATGAAGAAATCCTGCCCGAGGTCGAGGACTTGGTCAAGCGTTGCCTTGAAAAACATCCTGACGATCGCTTTCAAACGCCGCGTGAGTTGATCGCCGCGATTGATCGCATCGGGCTAGAGGACCAAGATATCGGCAGCGCGCATATCCGGCAGGCGCGACGGCAGTTTCAGATCGAAGAGTGGGAAAAGGCAAAGGAATGGTGCAGGCGTGTTCCCCAAAACTCGGACTATTACATAGAGGCGCAAGAACTCCTTGCTCAAATTGAACAACGCGTTAAAGAGAATAAGATCAAGACCCTTGAACGGAATTTCGAATCGGCGGTGCGCGGTCAAGATTGGCCTCGGGCAAACGCGCTTGGCAAAGACCTCCTGGTTCTCGTTCCCGACCATCCGCGTGTCCAGGCATCCTTGCGCGGTGAAGGCAGAGAGCCGTGGCGTCGTCCCAGTTTGGCTTCAACGAGTAATCCGGATGGGTACCCTCTGGCTGGCTATAAAACAACCATCGGCAGAACACCCGCCTCCCCACCGCCGGATATTGATCTGTCGAAAGAACCGGGCGGTAACACTGTTTCACGTCAACATGCCGCGATCCTGAGCGAACCCAACGGCACTTGGTATTTGTGGGTTAACGCCGAGAGCCGGAATGAATCTCGGGTTAACAAAGAGGTTGTGTCGAAGGGATCAAAGCGCGAGATCAAGGACGGCGATGAGATTGAAATCGGCGATGTGAAATTGAGATTCTTGGTACCCCATTCTCCAAAGTAAAGGGGTGGAGCAGATCAGGCAATGTCAACAAAACAACTCTTTGCAACGATCAGTTGTATCGCCACGCTTGTAGTCTTGTCCTTCAGTCTGGCGACAGCGCAATCCCCAACTGGACCGACGGTCAGCATCAACTATGTTGACACGACCAATTTCCCCGAAGTGCGCGTCTATGTTTCGGTCTTGGAAGCGGATGGCACACCTCGGGTGAACATCCCGCAGGGATCCTTCGCCCTGTCCGAAGGGGGCACCCCGGTCAATCTTGACACGGTCTCTACCCAACTCGATCAGATCTCGATTGTGATGATGCTCGATGCCACTGGCAGTATGCTCGACACGGACGCCGCTGGAAACCTGCCGATTAACCTCCTCAAGAATTCGGCTTTGGCTTTCATTCAGAAAATGTCACCCCAGGATGTCTTCGCGGTTTACACATTCAACGATAGATCCGCGTTGCGGTGCAACTTCACCTCGGATCGCAAAATCTTGTCCGAATGCATTGGCAACATTAACGCCGAGATCAAAGACACCGCCCTTTGGGATTCGACGATGGATGCAGTGAAAAAAGCGGCGGAGATTCCGCGCGGACGGCGCGCCGTAGTCCTATTTACCGATGGCGATGACAATCTGAGTAGACGATACTCGCTGGATGATATCATCCGGCAGGCTGACGAATCTGATATCCCCGTGTATACCATCGCGGCATACAGTCGAGATTTGGCGTCTCAACCAGCTAGACTTGGCGCCGTGACGGCTGCACTGAGTCGCCTTTCGACGAACACGCGAGGGTACAGTCTGACGAGCCGGTTATCTTCGGACTTGCCCAAACTGTTTGATCGTCTCTCGAGCCAGTTGAAAAGCCAATACGTGATCGTATATACCTCAAGTGCCGCTGAAGGCAAAACCGATCTGGTCGTTCGGGTTAAAGATGTGCCCGGGAATGATGCGTTGACGATCCCCGTGCCGAGCCTGCAGGCAACTATTCTGCCGGCGATCTCACAAATTGACACCTCGCGCTTTCCTGATTTGAAGGTATTTGTGTCTGCGCCTGCTCTGCCGGCGGGAGTTCCAATCACCCCAACGATTGCGAATTTCATTGTGCAGGAAGATGGAACGCGCATCTCTACACCGACTCTCAGCGTCGAAAAGCGCGGAGCCTTGTTGCACATTCTCGTGGACACGAACGCCGACCTGAATGAACTGGGCGCTACCCGCGAAAAAATCTGGTTGGAAGAGAGAAAGGCGCTCCTCGAACTAGTCGGGGATAACACCAATTGGCTAGATCGGCAGAATAGACGGGACATCGTTGGCGCAGAGACACCAACGAATGACCCCAATCATCCCGCAACTGCCTTCTCAAACGATTACAACTCCTTTAAGAATTTTGCGTACTCGGATCAAACGCCTGTTAGATCGCAGGTGCCCTTCGACCAACTGCTCCGCAAGGGAATTGACACCCTCAGGCAATACACGAAGGACGAGGGGCGTCGGCGGATGCTGGTTGTGTTTACAAACGGGATTCAGCCAAACGCCGATCTAGCCAAATTGCAGGACGCTGCCGATCTTGCCAAGCAAAACAACATCTCAATCTTTGTTGTCTACTTTGGAAGTTCAGACGCGTCACGCTCAGCACTCACCCTCAAGCGAATAGCCAGTCTAGCGAACTGGAGGTATTACTGGTACACTTCCTTGGATTCCATCAAGCCCGTCTACCAACAGATTAGCAACTTTGGCAAACTATACGCTTTGGCTTTTCGCTCTCGGGCTTCAGCATCAGGCAACCATGTCATTCGGGTCTCGCTCAGTGGCGGCAAAGTAGAGTCGTCTGCGGAAGGCAGATATGCAGTGGACCTAAAGCCCCCAGAAATCAAACTGACCATGAGCGGCTCTGGGATCGTGAGGACCGGCAACGCGTGGAACTCGACCGTTACAGATTGTGAACCCAAAGTTGCGCCAGTGAACTTGGATCTTTCTTGGCCCGATGGTCATGCGCGCAAGATCAGCAAGATTACATATTCTTTTGATAATGGTCCCGAGCGCGCGGCGACCGACCTGCCTGGGGCGTCTGGAGAATTTTTCGTTGAGGTTAAAGATCTTGACGAGGGCAAATATACTCTGAACGTTGCGGTTGAAGATGAACTCGGTCAAACTCAAACGACTGCTCTCACCGTACCAGTCAGAATCAATCTGCCTTTCGTTGGACAGGTCATCCGGTTGTTCACGCGAGTTTTTCCGATTCTCGCCTTGTTGGGATCGCTCGTTGTGCTGGCGATTGCGGTATACGTTTATCGCAAGCGGCCCCCCGTAATAATGGGCGCAGTGGGCGCGCTCCAAAAGAGTGTCAAGGTTGCCACTGACTTTTTTGTTCGCCCAGGCAAGGGTGAGCGCAAGCCAGCCAAAGCGTTTTTGGTTCCGATTAGCGGCGAGGACGCCAAGATAGGCCCCATTCCAATTTTCAGCGAAACCACGCGCTTGGGACGCGACGATTCTTGGGCGAACATCGTTTTGCAAGACACTACGGTTTCCAGACTCCACGCGAAAATTGTCGAGGAGGCGGATGGCAATTTTAAGATCTACGACGAAGGGAGTCGGAGCGGCACATACGTCAACGATGAAGAAGTCCAGATGAACGGGCAATGGGTTCACGAAGGTGACACAGTCGCATTTGGCAAGGATGAATTTCAGTTCAAGTTAAAGTTGGGACCGAAAGAGACTACCGAGATTTACGAGCGTGTATCTCGGAAGACAACGGCAAAAGAAGACACGGATGTCAAGGGAACCGTCCCTGCCAAAGAGGATACCGATGTATCAGGGCAAATGGCTAGTAAGGAAGAGACGGATGTTCCACTCGCGCGCTCAACGAAAGAGGTAACCGATGTCCCGCTAGCGCGCTCGGCGAAGGAAGAGACAGATGTCCCACTCGCGCGTTCGGCGAAGGAAGAAACTGACGTTCCACTCGCCCGTTCAGCGAAAGAGGAAACCGATGTCCCAGTCGCCCGTCCGGCGAAAGAGGAAACCGATGTCCCGCTAGCGCGCTCGGCAAAAGAAGAGACTGATGTTCCGCTTGTGCAACCGGAACAAGAGCAAGTCGCAAAAGAAGAACCCGCCGTTCAAACACCGCTCGCCTACCTGGTGCCGATTGCAGGAACAGATTCCAATGTGGGCACCATTCCAATTTACGGCGAAACGGCGCGGCTGGGACGGGATATGGGCTGGGCAACAATTATGCTCCGCGATTCGGCGGTTTCGCGAGTTCACGCGCGAATCACGCGTCAAGCGGATGGAACGTTCCGGATCTATGACGAGGGGAGCAAGTCCGGCACGCTGGTCAACAATGTCAAGACACCGGCAACAGGTCAACTTTTGCGCGATGGCGACAAGATCATCCTGGGCAACGATGAGTTCTCTTTCAAGCTCACTTTACCATCGGCATAAAGCATTGAACCGATCAGATCACTCAACCAATCGTTTATGAGGCGCAGATGCCAAATCTCAACTCTGGGACTCAGATCGGCAATTATGTCATCATCAAGGCGTTGGAAGATGGACAAGGAGGGATGGCTCAAGTCTATCTTGCCAGACCTAGCGCGGAGGAGCAGACAGAAGAAAACCTGGTTGCGTTGAAGATCACGCGCACGGCGGACGAAAGGGCTGGCACTCAGGACACGCACTTTTTTGACGCGCTCAGCAATGAAGTGGAAAACCTGATCAAGCTGCGCCATCCCAACATCAACCGGCTCTTGCCGGTCCAGACGGAAGCCCGGACGACGCCCTACATCGCGCGCGCCAACAATATTCACGGTCGCCCCTGGTATTGTGTGATGGAGTATCTGACCGGCGGTTCGCTTGCCAACGAGTTGGACCGGGGAGAGGGAGGACGGCTTGCCTTAAATCTAGCCGTTGAGATCGTCTATCAGATTGGCTTGGCGTTGGAATACATTCATTTGAAAGGCGTCGCCCATTTGGATGTCAAGCCCGATAACATTCTCTTTCGCAAACTGCTCTTTGGAGAGAACAAGCCCGAACCCGTCTTGATTGATTTTGGAATTGCGCGCAAGGAAAACCAAACCGGTCTTCCCGCCGGCGCCGCCTCCTATATGGCTCCGGAACGGATTATGCTCGTGCGCGGAGACATTCCCAGAAGCAAATATCCGGATCAACGGCCAGCGGATGTATATTCGCTTGCTATCGTGCTGTACCGCAGCGTCACCGGCAAGCTGCCATTTGCAAAACGTGACAAGTCAACGACGACCGATGTGATTTTGAAGGAAGAGCCCGTTCCGGCTTCCCGCTATCTAAAAGACATACCGCCGGCATTGGAAGATACGATTATGCGCGCGCTCCAGAAAGACCCAACCCGGCGTATCACGATGGCAGAATTTCTCTCTGCCCTGGATAGCGCAGTTCCGCCGCCGCGCTGGAAACCTACGCCAAAATCAATCAAAGAAATGGGAATGCCGGAACCGATCATTGTGGCACCCAGGTCACGCTCGCTTTTGCCTTTGATTACCGGAATTGGTGGGCTGGCGGTTGGAAGTATTTTGGCAGCGTTGATCTTTATGCTTGTTCTGAATTCTTCCACCGGTACCGCCGCGTCTCAAATTTCCGCCGCGCCAACCGCAAGCCCTAGATTACCCGCTCCAACCGAAAAAGTGGCTGTTTCAATTGCGGCGACTCCCCCGCCGGCGAGTTTTCCGCCTACCGTGACGCCGTTTCCTACCTTCACGCCCGCCGCGTCTGCCACGCCCTACAATCCTGCCGCGCCAGGGCTTACGAGTCCTGGAAATAACCAGGTGTTTGAGGGGAGTGGCGCGCGTCCGGTCCTAACCTGGACGGGACCTGCCGAGTTGCCTGAGAATGTTTACTACGTTCTCACGTTCACCCGAAATGCAGGCAGCGCGAACCCGCGGCGGGAAGAATATGCGCTCCGCGAAAAGCAATGGACTTTGCCTCCTGGCGAATATGCAAGCATAGCCGCCGGAACCACCTTGCGCTTTGAATGGTCAGTTGCCATCAAGCGCGCCATTGGCGTCAATATTGATGGCAGCAAACAATGGGATCCGATGCTGAATGTTTCCAGCCCGGCGTTCGTTTTTTCTTGGCGATCACCAACACCGGCACCGACGGCGACTTGGACACCGCCACCGATGCCAACTGTAAGGCCAACCCAAGAAAGATCGCAACCGGGACCGCCGCCTACAGCAATCCCAATAGGTAGATAAAGCCGGAGAATACGTGATGTCTGAAACAAGTCCATCGAACAAACTCATAATCACCCAAGCATCCAATCCCGGCAAGACAAACAAGAATATGGAAGATGCTCACAAGTTGTTTGTCGCGCCGGCAACCGGTCCGCTTGGCGATCAGATCACAGTTGCCTTGGTCGCTGATGGCATCGGCGGTCAGGCGGGCGGCGAAGAGGCAAGCCGGATTGCGGTAGAGACTATCGAGCAATACTTTCAAGCGAACCCAACCTCCGATCCGGCGCAAGCCATATCAAGCGCGATGGAAGCGGCGCACCAAGCCATCGTGAAGCACAAAGGGGCGGATCCAAAACTCGCAGGGATGGGTAGCACCATCACGCTGGCGGCGTTTACATCGGCTCACGTTTACATTGGAAACCAGGGAGACAGCCGGGCGTACCTCGTCAGAAATAGCGCAATCAAACAACTTACGGTAGATCACACCTGGGTTCAGGAAGCGATTACCGCCAAACGCATTTCGCCGGAAGAAGCCCAAGTCCATCCCAATCGAAATATCCTCAAGCGTTATCTTGGTATGCCGGGGACGATTTCATTCGATCCACCGCGCGAAGAACCGTTCGATCCGGGCGATACGCTGTTGCTCTGCTCGGACGGCTTGTCTGATCTGGTTGCGGACAAGGAAATCGAAGGGTTGATTACCCAGTCGCCCAAATCGTCCGCCAATAAACTCGTCCATCTCGCGCTCGAGCGCGGCGGTTTTGACAACATAACCGCTATCGTCATCCAGTCCCCCGGTCCAACAACTGCGCCGATTGGCGCGAACCGTCCAGTTTCGCCTGCGTTGATCGCGGGAGTCGCGGCGGGGGTTGGCATTGGGGTCGTCGCGCTGGGCATTCTTGCCTTTATGATTTTTGGAAACACACCATCTACTACCTTGCCGGTAGTGTCGCCGACACTTCAAGTGCAAGCCATTACAACCGCGCGCCCGACTGAACCGGCAACGCCAGCCGTGAGCGGCGTGGTGGCAGCAACCGTTACGCCTCTTCCAACCTTTACGCCAGCGCCAACCTCAACGCCCTACAATCCTGCCGCGCCGGTGCTTACGAGTCCTGGAAATAACCAGGTGTTTGAAGGGAGTGGCGCGCGTCCGGTCCTAACCTGGACGGGACCTGCCGAGTTGCCCGAGAATGTTTACTATGTCCTCACGTTTACTCGAAATGCAGGTGGCGCGAATCCGCGACGGGAGGAATATGCGCTCCGCGAAAAACAATGGACTTTACCGGCGGGAGAATCTGCCAATTTGATCGCAGCAGGCACCTTGCGCTTTGAATGGTCAGTCGCCATCAGGCGTGCGATCGGCGTCAATTTGGATGGGAGCAGACAATGGGATCCAACCTTGAACGTGTCCAGCTCAGCTTTTGTCTTTTCTTGGCGTTCGCCCACACCAACGCCAACGGCGACTTGGACACCGCCGCCGCAGCCAACTGTAAGACCAACGCAAGATAGATCGGGGCCGGGGCAGCCGCCACCACCGCCACCACCGCCACCACCGCCACCGTCAACTCCTGTGCGTTGATGATTTCACTTCCGGCCGACAGATGATCGATTGCAATTTCTGCAGAATGCTGTGAACAAGATGAACAAGATGCTATTGGTTCTTATGGGACTGGTGATTGTTACTGGCTGTTCGGCACCGCGGCCCTCTGGGGCAAAGGTCCTTACACCTGCCACGCCAACGGAGATTGCTCAGGGGGCGAGTGAACCAACTATTGCCGTCAACACAACGCGTACGCCTTGGCCCACTATCGCCATTCCAGATACACCGTTGCCGCCGCCTACCGTCACGCCCGCGCCATTTCGACCAAGCCCGACTCCTATTCCATCGGCAACGCTGATCCTTCCGACGCCGACGCAACCCCTTGCCGTGCTGTGCTATTTTGGGGGAACGAGTTTGGTGCCGGTGGCGAATTATTTGGGGCGCCCGGAATATTACGCTGAATTCACGATTGGCGGTTGGCAGTGCAACTTGCCCGCCAATACCAAAGGATATCTGCAAATGGAGCCGGGGACCTACGGCTGGTCAGCCAGTATCCCGGCGCGGGGAAGGTTTGGGCGAGTTCAAGGGACAATCACGGTCGGTCCGGGCACAAATATTGCCGAGATTGTGCTGTGCGCGCCCGGAGAAACGTTGGCAACTGCGCCCAACTGTCCATCAAGCGGAATCGCGCCACCGACTGGCGGGAGCAATCCGGTGCCAACCCGTGTATTATTTACGCCCACACGTTCGCCCAAGTAGTATTAATTCATGGTGGAGGAAAATTATGCATCTCCATTCTAGGGTTCTCGAAAAGACCGCGCTGACGATTTCTCTGATTGCGTTTTTTCTTGGTATCGCTTTACTTGTGGCAATGCCTCCCGTAGCGCAAGCTGGAGGGACAAGAGGTTTTCATGTGGCGGCAGTCTTCAATCGTCCCAGAGTCGATTCTAGTTCGACAACCATATCATCCTCCGCAAATCCGTCCAAATTTGGAGAGGGAGTGACCTTTACCGCGACGGTGACAAGCGGCGCGACGGGTGTGGTCACATTCACAATTGACTCGACCATAGTGACACGAACATTGAGCGGCAGTCAAGCGATTGTCGTAACAGATTCACTTATGGCGGGGACGCATACGGTCAGGGCTGACTATGGTGGAGATGAGAACTATGACCCAAGTTGGGGGAATCTTTCGCCAGATCAGACGGTACACAAAGCAGATACGACCACTACGCTAGCTACCTCGGCAAGTCCTTCCGTTTTTGGGCAGATCGTATACTTTACAGCGACCGTGAGTGTGAATGCGCCTGGGTCTGGTACGCCGACAGGGATAGTCCAGTTCTATGCCAATGGCTCCACATTGGGTTCAACAGTTTCGCTGTCGGGAGGCAAAGCGAGCACGCATACCTCGTCACTTTTGGCAAGCACACACACAATCACTGCGACGTATGAGGGTCACGCGAATTTCAACGCGAGTACTGGCACTTTGGATGGCGGACAAACTGTTAACAAAGCCAACACGACGACGGCGATCACGAATGGTGGAGCGTTGGCAACGCCGAGTGTCGTGGGGCAGAGTTACCCTGTGACATTCACCGTCACGGTGAATAGTCCGGGTAGTGGTACGCCAGCGGGTACGGTCAATGTGAGTGATGGGATGGACAGTTGCACAGGGACGGTGGCCGCGGGGATGTGCAATCTTACCTCAACGACGGTGGGCAACAAGACAATCACTGCAAACTATCTAGGCGATGCGAACTATGCAGAATCCCTTTCAAGTGGCGTCTCGCATACGGTCAATAAAGCGAATACGACCACCACATTGGCTACTTCAGCGAATCCCGCCGTCTTTGGGCAGATGGTGTATTTTACCACGACTGTGAGTGCGAATGCGCCCGGGGCGGGTACGCCGACAGGCGCGGTGCAATTCTATGCCGACGGCTCGACATTGGGAGCCGCGGTACCGCTGTCGAGCGGTCAGGCGAGCACCAACACCGCATCTCTGTCAGTGGGCACCCATACAATCACGGCAACGTATGCCAGCGATACGAATTTCCATGCCAGCACAGGCACTTTGGCGGGTGGGCAAATGGTCAACAAAGCGAATACGACCACGACATTGGCTACTTCGGCGAGTCCCGCTGTCTTTGGGCAGGTGGTGTATTTTACCGCGACCGTGAGTGCGAATGCGCCCGGGGCGGGTACGCCGACGGGCACCGTGCAATTCTATGCGGATGGCGCGACATTGGGGGGAGTCGTATCGCTATCTGGCGGCAAGGGGAGTACGAACACCTCGTCGCTGTCCGTTGGCACGCATACGATCACGGCGACGTATGCGAGCGATGCGAATTTCAATGCGAGTACTGGGACATTGGGCAGCGGGCAAACGATAACCCAAGCCAACACGACGACGACGATAACGAATGGGGGAGTGTTGGCAACGCCGAGTGTGGTTGGACAGAGTTATGTTGTGAGTTACACCGTCACGGTCAACAGCCCCGGCAGTGGGACACCGACAGGTTTTGTCACCGTGAATGATGGAACGGATAGTTGTAGCGAGACGGTTGCAGCAGGAGCGTGCAATCTCACCTCCACAACGGCGGGCAACAAGACGATCATGGCAACCTATCAAGGTGATACGAACTTTGCGGGTTCAACTTCGAGCGGCGTCTCCCATACCGTAGGAAAACTCAATACAGTGACGACGCTAACCTCTGCACCCAATCCTTCAGTGGTTGGACAGACAGTGACCTTCACTGCGACGGTAACGCGGACGTTGAGTGCACCCAACCGATTGGTGCGACAGCCGCGCGAGATTGCTCCGACAGGGACGGTGACATTTACGGAAGGCATCACTGTACTTGGCGCGCGCCCGCTAGATAAAGGAGTAGCGATCTTTGTTACTTCGCTTAGCGTTGGATCGCACAACATCACCGCAATCTATGGCGGTGATCAGAACCATGCAGGCAGTTCGAACCTGGTATCCCATCAGGTCAATGCGGCAAAGCTCTTTCTGCCTGCCATTCTAAATCCTCTAATGCCACGAGCGGGATATTGGGAGGCGCCAAGAGATCGCTTCACTGTGCGAAGCGACCGCATCTCCGTCATCAATTTCGCGAGCAGTTTCGATCATCCACCCTGCAACATATACAACTATTGGATTACGCACACGCTGCCCGTGGCAATCATCAACAATCGCTTTTCCTTCGATGGTTCCTTCGCGGCGATTATTGACTTTACTTCTCAAATAACAGCAACAGGAACCCTTAGGCTGAATAACCATCCGTTCCCGAATTGTGGAAACTTGTCTGGAGGTCCCTATCCCACAACGATAAATTGGAAAAGTAGCACAGTGCCTTCGTCAGCACCGGCTTCCGGCGCGGGTTATCTGCCCAGAGTCGTTGGCAAATAGCGTAGGCAAGAGACTGCAGGTTGCCATCAGGGTCTGATCTCGAAACCGGCAATGAGAATCCCCTCGTGCAAGCGTGAGTGCACGAGGGGATTTGATTTCAATCCGTTGCGAACCGCTTGCCCAAGTCTCCTGCGGTTACGGTCTGACAGCTTGCCCGTCGCGAAAGTCGTTGCGCGTTGGTGAGAGCCGCGTTTTCATATCTCCCACGACCCGAGCCCTCCCGATCTTCTAATGTCGCACAATTAATCATGTGCGAAATTGAATCGGCGTCCCTTTTCGTTTGAGTGTAACTTCGCGAAAGCGGAGTTTTTTCTTGCCCGTATGAGAAGAACCGATAACATGGGTGGAGACGAACTGAAGATCTCTTATAACCACTATTCCCATTGCCTTAGAACCAATTTCAGGTACTCGTGTGCAGTCCCACGTTGAATGTGGGCGTGGGCAAACTGATTACGGTAATTTCGCAAGCAACCGTAACAGCTATCTTCAGCGCGACATCCACATTTACCGCTGACGCGTTCATTCGCCGCGTCGAGACATTCTTTCAATTTGCCTTTGTTTTCTAGCCGTGCCACCAAGCCAGCGCCGCCTGGCACATTATCGAAAAGCACGATTGGAGGAATTTGTTTGTCGCGCGCATACGCAACTGTTGCGTTCAGATCGGTGGAGGGGACATCGAGAGTTTCGGCTGCGCCTTCAACGAGCGCGTATGCAAGCGCGAACGCGAGCCACGTCGAGTCGCTAGGGTTTGAGGGAGGCAACTGGAATTGAAGTTTCAGGACATCAGTTAGCAACTCGTGACCCAGCATGACGGGCCGCAGAGCATCTGGGCGCGCCGAACAGTTCTGTCCGTATGGAGTATTGTGTCCTTTTTCAAATTGCTTCCTATTCTGGAAACCCGCGCCGCAAGTTTCGCAAATGTAGAAACCTTGCCCGTGCCGCCCTTCGCATACTGCAACCATAATCCCAGGCGAGACTTTGGTCGCGCTGACAACTGTGTTGATCGGTTCATCTGTTTTGTCTTTTCCATCTTTGAATCCAACAAAGTAAGGACGTGTTGTAAATACACGAACAGGGCGTGCCGTTGGCTCCTTCGGCTTCGTTTTTTCAGTCACGAAACCAAAGCGCGGTTCGATGTACTGATACACGTGTTCTTCGCCGCAACATCCTTTGAATTGCGGCTTTTCATTCGTATAAAGCTGTCGTTCAAAATAGGTGTTGTGTTTCGCACAACGCGCATACAGCCAGCGTTCCCACTCTTTCCCCGCGACCTTCTTCAGTCCGTAGGACTTCCACATTTTCTTGTTCGCCACTAGCTCGCTAGACGGCGCGAATTCCGAAATGGCAATCGAAAGATCGCGCTGAAGGGATACCGCGCTGGATTCGGCGTTTGCGGTCCGATGCGTGTCCAACTCTACGATGTCAACGGGAAAGCCGTACTTGGGAATCACCGCCTTGCGGGAAAGAAATGAAAGCGTGTCCTCTTTGGCAATAGTTTCGATCCGTCGGTTTGCCCAAGCCATCTGTTGCGAATCGAATTTTTGCGCGGATTCGTTTCTTAGACGCGCGACCTCGTTATAATCGCTTGATAATTCGGCTTCTGCTTCAGCAAAGCGGCTTGTTTCGCCCACGATTTTCTCAATCCACTTGCCATCATTCAAACCGACCTCAAGCGCAACCTCAGTCGGGACAATGTTTCGCAAGGAAGCTTCCAGTTTGTGCCGATGTTCTTGCAAAAAATTCCTCAAATCTGCAACACTTGAAGGGCATGCGATGTCCCTGCACAGTTTCTCCACATTACCAAATCTGTCGTTGACTCGGAAAAACGCGGAGAATGCAACGGCGGCGATATGGCGTATGATGATCTTTTCATTGCCAAGCGCGATAGCGGGCGGTTGAGTCTGACCACGCAACATTCGATAGGGATCGTTAAAGTGGTACAAGTCGTGCGGATTGCGCCGACAGTACGTCACCACAAAGCCAGGGCGCCCCAGACGCCGCCCGACACGCCCAACGCGTTGCGCGTAATTGAAACTTTCGGGTGGAACATTGCGCAGAAACGCAGTGTCGAGGTCTCCCAGATCAACACCCAACTCGAAAGTTGTGGAACAACTGAGGATATTGATCTTGTTGTCTTTGAATCGCTGTTGAAATTCGCGCGCTTTGTCATGATCAAGTTGCGCTGTGTGTTCTTCCACGACCAGCGAAGTCGGCAGCTCGTCTTCGTACAGCGCACGGTAGTGATCAAGTTCCAGCTTGTTGTGAGGTGTTTCATGCAACGTGCCAGAACAGCCACGCCGCGCGCAAATGTCGCGCACCGAAATGGTTTGAATCTGTCCGCACACGCGACATTCATGAACTGTTTCTTGCTCCTCTATCAAGCGCAAACGCCACCAGTTGGGGTTTAGTCGACGCGCGTCGTCGCCGATGCGCTCCAGTAAAGGCGCATCTTCCTCACGCGTGAGCGCGTGCCAGATTTCTTTCAAGGTTCGTTCAATCAATGGTTGATCGACCTTGCCTTGCCCAAGTTTCGCAAGGAATTTGGCGCGGCTGCCTTGCGCGCCGTACCAGTTGACTACATCTTGTTGTTTCCCGCGCGTCCCGTTTCGAAATCTCTTTTGGGCGCGCTCTGGGTAGAGGTCTTGCCAATTGAGCGTGACGTCCCCTTTGCACTTAATTTCAACGGCAAAGTTCATCCTTATCGTGTTAAGTAGTAGCGTGATCAAGTCACGCGCCTCGGTTTCGGTAAGGGTCCACGGCGGTTGAAGCAAAATATCGGGAACGACGAACCACTTTGGGAATTCGACTGACCAACGAACGAGTCCGACGCCTTCAAGCGAAATCCGTTGCTCTTCGGTTAGGAATTCGCGGTAAAGCGCTCGCCAAACGTTCCTACGAACGGTCGGCTCATCATCATCCAGGTTCTCTTTGAACGCGTCGCGAAAATTCGACCAAGCGCGGTCGGCGATTGTCGCGAGCGCGATGCCGCCGGTTGGAAATTCTTGAAAACTCCTGGCAATTCGCAAGAATAGATTGCGGTTCAGTATATCGTGATACGATTTGTCGAGGTACCACGCGAAGAACGCGGCTTCCTGGCGTCCGTCGGCAAAAGCCAACACCTTTTTGCTGTCTAGGTTTTGGTAAAGTGTCGTCGCAATAACCGAATGCGGCCCGTCGGTGCCATGCACGATTTCGCGCACAGGGTCGCGGCCTGCCGCATTGTAGCCACAAGCACCGCATCTTTTGATTTGATCGGCTTTGGTTTCGTCGTTGTTGGTCTCCTCTCTGACAACACGAATCAAGTCGTCGTGGGGGCAACGGGGTTTGTCCTTAGCCATCTCGCCACATCGAACGCATAATTGGTCATTATCTTTTGCGACAGACTTGGCGTCATCGTCTTCATCGCTTGCATCGTCTTTGATTTCGACTGGGCGTAAGAACGTTGCGCCAAAATCCTCGTGGCTTGGATCGCGGATCGCTTCAGTCAACTTGCCGCGCTTGAATCCTTTGGGCGCGACGAGATAGTGTTGACCGCACTCCCGGCACAACCCAATTTCAAAAATCGCGGCAGTTGGATCGGCTTGATTTTTCTCGAGTAGAATTCTCTTTCGCGGCAAGAACTGAATGTACGCGCCTTCAAGCGCACGAAGAAAGAGATGATAGCGCGCAGAAAACACGGGCGGATTGGTGAGTGGGTCACCGGTGTGTGTGAGTCGTTCGACAAGGCTCGTCAACCTGGGCAAACGATCCTCTGACGGCATATCCGCAAAAACCTGATCGGCAACTTGGGACACGGGCAGAGGATTGCCAGTGACGAGTTCGCACAACTTCGCCGCATGTGAATCGGTCAATGTGATCTTTTCGGTTTCACCGAGGATGACGTCCTCTTCAGCAAAATTTTCGCCGAACAAATTGCAAGCAAAATCTGCGACGGCTTTCTTGTCCTTTTCTTCGCCTACAAGCGTCGCGCTTGTGGCAATGCAACGGAATTCGCCCGCGCAACCACCTTCGCGCAGGCGTTGCTTCAATCGTCGGATCAACATTCCCATCTCAATGCCGCGTGCGCCGCGATAGAGGTGCGCTTCGTCCAAAACTAGAAATGCCCACCAGGGCGCGCTCTTGTCGTCAAACAGGGGATGGTCTTTGGGACGAATCAAGAGATATTCGAGCATCGAGTAGTTGGTGAGCAAAATGTGGGGAGGCATATCGCGGATCTCGGCACGGGTCCTCAACTCGCCCGCGAGTTTGCTTGTGCTTCGCCGCGCGTTTGTTTCGCCTTCAGGTGTTTCGCCAATGTACTGCCCGAAAGTGAATCGGAAGGAGGATTTTCCCTCTTCGAGTTTTTTGCTGATTGCCTTCAGGCGATCTCGCTGGTCGTTTGCGAGCGCGTTCATTGGATAAAGCACGAGCGCGCGGACACCCGCGCCGAGGTTGTTCGTTCGATGTTGGCGATACAAGTGCAAGAGGATGGGATAGAGGAACGCTTCCGTCTTACCGCTTCCTGTGCCCGTCGCGACGATGACATTGTGACCTTGGTCGACACGCTCTATCGCGCGATGCTGGTGGAGATGTAACGGACGTCCCCCTTCTAGTTCTAGCGACTTGACAAATCCATCGTCGGGGGCAAAACCGAGTAGGCGCTTGAACAATGCGAGTGGAGTGTCACCTTTCTTGAAAGTTGGCGTCGCTTCAAGAAATGGACCCTGGCTGAGATGTCCCGCTGCGAGCGCTTGCGCGAACGACGCGCGCAGTTCGGGATCGCGAAAATAGAACATCGTCTTGAGATAACGTTGATAGCGTTCTTCAACTAGATGCGCGAGTGAAATAGGATCCACCTAAAATCTCCTTAACAGAGTTCGTAGAGTGTGTTCAAATGATGCTCTTTGAGATGATGGCGCAAGTGATCCAAAGATGGACTCTCTTTTGTCCAGCCGCAGAGCGTACATTTGCGAATATCTGGGATCAAATGGGGGGAATGGTTCGCGCGGCTGTACGCGTCGTGCTTCTGTTGGATATGTTCCTTGATCAAATTGGCTAAGCCGTCTGAATCTACCGAATGGTCAACATTCTTGCACTCTGCATGTTGGCAAATCGCGCGGCTAGATGCATTAGAATCGAGAATCCAATGGGCTTTCCAACTTAATCTGCAACTCGAATGTTGGCAGACCACCAACCCAACAGTTAGGTTGGGGTTTCTTTTTACGTGCTCATCATATGTTAGCGGTTGAAGGATGGTGTCAAGGTGATGCGATTCGACATGGTTCAGAAAACCTGTCATCGAATCCGCCATGCAATCACAACGTTTGCACTTTGCTTGAACGCGCATTGCTGCCAAGGACGCGTTGGAATTAGCAACCCAGATACCAAACTGCGACACACCGATTCGGAAGCGGGGTTCGCTACTCTCGAAACTACACAGCGGAATAACGACAAGTTGTTCTGCCACCTTGACAGGAAACGGTCGTGCGGCCTCTTTTGTGAATCCGATCAACACTTCATTTGTCCAGCGGGGTTTGGGAAAACGAATCCACAATACTTTGCTAGAGTTAGAGTCGAAATCCGTGCGGGCGAGTTGAAGCACTTTGTCTGACCATTCCGACTCTGCTGGCACTTTATCTGCTGTTCCAATCGTCCACCAAATTCTTTCCACCAGAATTGTAACGTCAATTGGTTCATGTCCTTGTGGGGCAATCTCCCAGTCAGTTTTGTCAAACGCAATGCTCGCAGGCATCTCGGCAAAAGTTGTGTTGCCGTCCGACACAATGTCGATGCCAGACGCTGACTTGATTACGCAACCAGTCGTATGATGAAATTCAACCAGTGCCGCAGAATGACCATTCTTATCAGGGAGAGAATACGCTTGATTGCATTGAATCTTACTCAAGCCACGCGCTAGTCGAAAATCCGCGCTTTCAATCAGCTGATAATTTTCGTCGTAGAATCGGAGAAATATCCAAGATGCTTGCCAGCCCAGGATTTCGTTCGGCAGTCCCTGTTCTGCTCGGTTCGGGGTAGGAGTGATGAGGATAGACTTCCAACTCTTTCGTTCACGCCCTTCTTCACCCACTGCAATCGTTTTAACGGTCTCCCAGGCATTTGTATTTGTGGCACGGATCTGCGGAAGCGCGTCTCCAAAGAGAGGGCAACCTTCTTCGTCTGCATCAGGAAGGCAATTTCCAACTAACTCGAATTGGGTCGTGCTTTGCGCGATTTCAACACTGTTCCCATCGGGCGTTCGGAAGGCGATTTTGCAAGGTCGATCAATAACGTAATAGTACGCCAGGTATCCCTCGATGGACAATGCTTCAGGTTTAGAGCCAAGATTTGTGTCGGCGCGATCCCACGCTTCTGGAACAACGATCAGGTATGCGCCTCTGTTGATCGAACGGACGCGAGTTCCGTACCGCAAATCGTACCCGCTCAGTTTGAAAAGAAGATAGTCATCCTCTCGTTCGTCGAGTCTGATCTCCCAGGATTTATCGCCAGAGCGCACAGTGATTCTGTTGCGTAGGTCCTTCAACTCCCAGAGATCGTGTTCTTGTTCTAGCAGAGAGTCCCCTTGCTGCACCTGCGGTTCTTCGGTATCTGTCAACCAGTCATCTGGTAACTCGACTGCCAACTCCCATTCCAAATTCCTGTCGCGACAAACGATTCCAGGTTTAGCAAGACGTGGCGCAAATTGAATGCTGGGGTGTTTGTATCGGCTTCGCTTGCCCTTTCTTTCGGCAGGGGTGCTGCAATTGCGTCTACGTTTTTTCGCTCGTTCAAGCACCTTGGTTGTTCGTTTTTGTTCCTTCTCGGTTTGGTCAGCTCGTCGGATTGCCGCATCGCGTTCGTGCTCCGCGTTTTCCGCGCGTTTGATTGCCGCTTCTTTATCTTGAATCGTACGTAACCTATGTTCCTCACTTTGCTTCTGCAATTCCTCCGCGCGTATTGCACGTTCATTCGCTAGGCGGGCGTTATCTTCAGCGATGCCCCTTGCTTGATTTGCTTCCTCGCATTCGCGTCTTGCAATGTCTCGTTCGTGTTCCGCGTTTATCCTTGCTTGCTCTGCTAATCGCGCGCGTTCGCCAGCTTTTTCGGTACTTTCGTTTGCCAGGCGTGCTTCATTCTCGAAACGTCGTGCCCGTTCTTCTGCGGCACCCTTTGCCTGGTTGGCGTGCAGTAAGTTCTCTTGGGCTTGCTTTTGCATTTCCTCCGCGCGCAACGCACGTTCATTTACCGCGTCGCGCTCATCTTCGGCTTGCTTTTTTGATTCCTCTGCGCGTTGGAGGGCAAGGCGCGCTTGTTCTTCAGCATTAAGTTTGGCTTGGACTGCACGACGCGCGGTTTCTTCGGCAGTCCTCCTCGCTTGGTCTGCTTCGTCTCGTTGACGACCTACTGCGTCTAATTCCTGTTCTGCTCGTGCCTTTGCTTGTTCCGCTACCTGCGCTCGCGTGAATGCCGCATCACGCTCCTGTTCTGCTTGTTCCTTCGCGCGAATTGTCGCAGCACGATCTTCTTTCGCTTGGCGTGTTTCCTCTTTGGCGGCATCCTGCTCCATTTCCGCCTTCATCCGCGCGTCATTCGCACTGTGGACTTCGGCTTGCGCTTGCTGACGGACTTTTTCTGCGGCTTGGAGTGCCTCCTGTGCTTGCTCAAGTTTGCGCTCAGATTCGCGACGCTCGTCCTCAGCGCGCCGCAGAGCGTCTTCTGCCGAATCACGCGCCTCACGTTCTTGGTGATATTTTTGTTCGGTGTCGCGGAGTTTTAATCCAGCATTGTGATTCTTCTGGACAGCAGCACGCAGAAGCAGCGCAGATCCTGCGCTGAGCAGAATCGCCGTGGACAGTAGCACCAATTCAAGAATCGGCATAGCGAATTGACTCCAAACAATGTATTCAAGACACCTTGGATTGGCCACCTCTTACCAATCTCGCGCGACCGGTCTTCGTCTATCGGCGGGCGACCATTGCCGCGACGACCCGGGATTGTGCGATCTTATCCCCCTGATTTGTCTTCGTTCCATGGCCATAACCAGCCGCCCAGTTAGCGTCTCCTTGGGAAGTGGCTGGTTGAGGGTAGTGCTCACCAATTGCTGTTACTTCACAACCACCTTCACTTTGTCCGCTACTCCCAAGTCTTCCAGAATTTGATTGATTTCCGCGACCAATGTCTTGGAAGTATCCGCGTTCACGGTCAGGGTGAATTCGACTCCGACCTTGAGGTCTTGACCCGAGCGCAACTTTGGGATCAACTTGGTGCCGATGCGATTCCACATTTCGGAGGGTACATCACCGAACAAGTGCAATTGCTTGAGTTGCGGCTGAAGTGGCGGCGGTTTTTCTCCACCTGTGTCCGTCTCACCGTCTTTCTTGGGGGGTGGAGGTGGGGGTGGTGGTGGAGGCGGCTCAGGCGGTTTAACCGCGCCGCTCTTCAACTCTTGCGCCTTCTGCTTCTTGAGTAAGTAGACATCCGATTCGAAGATTACTTCGTCGGTGGGCAAGAATTCCTTGAACCACACGCGCTCGTACGTCCCATCGGGTTTCTGTCCCGATGCCAGACCAAGCTCGCCACGCTCGACGGACTCGGGAATTTTGCTTCGCAAGTACGCGTCGGGATCGAGCACGCGGTCAAGTGCGCCTGTGAGAAACGCCTGGCGCAGACTGAGCAGCGACCACGCGCCTGATTCTTTCAACGCGGGGGGCCAGCGGCGGTCGAGGTAGCCCGCACCTGGAGATTCGTTGAGTAACGTGTTAGACTTGAGCGTGGCGATGACGCGCCCGCACAATGTTTCGCCGTGTCCCGAATGTCCTGCGCTCAGATCAATGACTCGCACTCCGCTTTTCTCATTATTATCCGCCAGGACTAGAAAACGGTAACTCGCCCACACTTCTTCCCTGGCTTCGTTTTCCGCATCTTGCAATTCTGCCCGAACGTCTGATAACTCGCTTTGCTCAAAATCGCTGCCGAGCGTGCCTTCGTCCACTTCTTTCTTCACACGCCGCCACGCAAGCCAGTTTTCCGCTTTGTCGCGCAATTCGCGTCCTGGCTTTTTCAAACACCACACCAACGCGCCAGGATAAAGGCGGTCGGATGTGCCGCTCCGTTTCGTCCAATCGGCAAGTTGTTCGCGCAAGCGCGCGCTATCGTCCCACTCGATATTCGGATCGACGATTTGCAGTGTGAGTTTCGGCGAATTGGAAACATCGTTGCCGCGAAAGTATTCGATGGGAATCGTCTTGCCTTTGTCGAACTCGCCCTGGATCAGTTTTCGCATCGTGGGGCGCACATCGGCGTTGTCGTCGAGCGAGGCGCGGCGGTCGTTGACGACTTTTTTCAGCGTCGGTTTGTGATAGACGCGGAAACCATCCGCGCCGACTTTGCGAACATAGTACGCCTTGGCTTCGAGCGCGAGCGCGGCGGTATCCACCGAAGTCGTATCCACATCGGGTTCGCACAAATCGAACCGCAGTTCGGGCAAATGCGCGAGACGATCCAACTGTCCACCTGACGATTCAAAGAACATCGCGGTGCCGACGCGCCGATGAATATCCTTGAGCGGTCCTTTCGTGTCCACGTCGAGCGCGCGCGCGTGCGATTGCGCGCCTGCAATGTCCGCATCAATCGCCGCCATCAATTTCGGTTCGCCGAGTTGACCCAGAACGACACTGCGAAATTCGGGCACGTCGAGCGGTGCAGAACCGAGCGTGATGAGCGGTTCGTGCCGCGCTTGAGTAAACGCATCGCGATACGCCCACGAGATCCATTGCGCGAGCATCGCGAGTGTGCCGCGCGTTTGTTGATATTGCGGGAGCGTTTGCCATTTGCGCTGAAAGACCGAAAGCGTCCCAGGATGAAACGGATAGCACGCTTCAAACTTGTCCTGCAAAAACTCGCGGGCTTTAGCTTCGGTCGTCGCCGTGTCTACGGCGGTGAATTCGGGCGGCAGTTGCGCGCGGCGGTCGAAGTACCAATCGGCGTATGCTTTGGCGACGCGCTTGCGGGTGCGCTCATCGCCAATATCGTCAAACAAGCGACGGCGCAAGACTTCGCTGATTTCGGCTTCGTCGTTCACGATGACGGGCTTCGCCACCGCGCCAACGACCTTGAGAATCTTGTCTTGCCACGCGATCTCCCAATCGGTCATTTCAGTTTGACTGCGTGGCAGACTGATGACGGCGGCGCGATCGGCTTTGCCGACGAAACCGCGCATCAGGTTGTGCAGAAACGAGTGGAACGGTTCGGCGAGCCAGCGATGCCGCGCCAAGCCGTTGAGCACTTCATCGCACAAAATCAACACGGGCTTGCCCGCAAGTTCGATGACGCGATTGATCGTATCGGTGCCTGGGGGATCGGTCTTAGCGGCAGGTCCCAACGCTTGCACGCCTGCTTCGCCCGCGAGTTGGAATGCCATATCAATCCACGGCATTTCGCGTCCTGGTTGTGGATCCCACGCATTGCCGACAAAGACCGCGACCTTGGCTTCGGGGACGGTAGCGAGGTGCGCTTCTTGCAAGAGCGTGGAGACGCCCGAAAAATTCGCCGCTTTGCTGCCGTTGCGCGCAAGATGATAGAGCGCGGTGAGTGTGTGCGTCTTGCCGCCGCCGAACTGGGTGACGAGCGTGAGCACGGGCGCGGTGTTGGCGGTTTCGCCCGCGAGACGACGCAACACAATGCCCGCGTTCTCGCGAAGTGCGCGCGTAAAGCAGGTGCGCGAAAAGAATTTTTCGGGGTCTTGATAATCGTCGGGCGCGGTACCTGCGACGACTTGTTCGAGCGCAATCGCGAATTCATCGGGATTGAATGAACGACCTTTGCGAACTTCGTCGCGTGGAGTGACAACTTTGTACCAGAAATCGAGAGGCATAGCGGTCTCCTATGAGCGTTTCATTCGAGCAAATAACTCGAGTGCGGGCTGTTTCAAGCGAGCCAGGTTCGCGTACGCGATGGGCGCAAAATCTCTTTCGGCGGAATACATTCGATAGCGAATGCCATCAGTCACAACAATATCGCGCGGCACGCCGAGTTCGCGCACATATCCTTTCGCTTGTTCGAGCGCACTTTCGACACTTGCGCCGAGGCGCTTGGCTTCGATGATGAAATGGCACGATGCGGCTGAACGTGGCAGTGTGCGGAATACACTCACGTCAATGAATCGCCATCCAATTGCGATTTGCTCGACGCGCCAACCGAGCGCGCGCAAGAATGGCACGACGTAATGCACGACGAGTTCTTGTTCAGTTGGATAATCGCCGAATGCGGTGCGATCCGCATACAATCGGGTCAAGTCTTGAACCTGGGTTACCAGTTCACTCAACTCGTCGGGTGGTTCAATGCTGGGTAGTTCACTTGGCAACGAAGGCAAGGTTGCAGTTTGCCAATACGTTGGCGGCGAATTGAGAAAACGATTGGCGTAATCTACCAGTTCGGGCTTGTTGATTCGAGAAAGACTGGGCGCATTTGCGCCAAACACCCGATTGCCAAAATCATATTCACTGGGCAACGCGTACCAACGCACACGTCGCGCGTGTTGCAAATCGCGTCCGTTCACGTCATCGAATTGCGGCAGGTAGAGATAATCACTGGCAACCAAGCCAACAGCGCGAATGGTCGAGATGCCTGTACGCAAAAGCATCACATCACCAATTTGAACTTCGGTTGCAAAGCGGCGAACGGGCACGCCTTCGAATTCGGAATCATCGCGGTCGGGATGCCACGTTCCTGCATCACCCGATTCAATCAGCGCGACGCCATGTTTCAAAAACATATCCGCGTAACTTCCGCTCGATCCGCCCGAGAGTTGCCAAATAACCTGAAGCACTGTTTGCCCTTTCGAGTCCTCAAGTCTCCGATGATTGGTGGAACTGCTTCTCTAGTTTAGCAAGTTCCTTGCGGTTGATTGACAGGGCATCTTTTAGGATTATGCCCGACCCGAATATGTCATCGTAATAATCTTGGAAGAGGGCAACGATGTTGGGATAAGTCATTGACAACTTTAGTTCGCGGTAGGAGGATGTATGAGAACTGAGATAAAAGAAGACCGCCACTTCCTTTGAGTCGAAGATAATAAAACTCATCCTAGGTATTGTATCTCTCGCTGTGATAGGATGATAGGCGGCACTGTAGCCATAATGCTTTCTCTCAATTAGAGTTTTGGCTCTTTCAAACCGACGCCAATTGGGAAATGTGTAGACCTCGCGGTATATTACTCCCTCTCTCTGGCAGGCCATCTCTTTCGCCTTCAAATAATTCTCGTAACCAATCTTGTCTGCCAGGGTCTGCTCCTTTACATCGGGTTTTGCCCATGAAAGATCGTCGATTCTATTGGAATTAGCGATGCGATGAACAACATATTTGTAAAAATCTTCCAAGGTCTGGAAGATACGCTCTTGAGGTAACACCATTTCGCGTGGATGTTCGATGTACCATTGAATCCTTTCGCCCAACTGCGACCTGAGTTTGGAAACGTTGCCACCATAGATCACATGAGGGTAATGCTTCAAATCGAATGGAATGTCTTCTGCATCTTGAGTAAGCAAGATTACCCTTTTATTCAAAGCATGGGCGTATCCAGTTTCGTAGTAAACATTCGGATTACGTCCCGTCATATCCGCGATAACTATATCGGCTTCTGCAATTTGCCCGTAAATTCTGTTTAGAATGTCTTCTTCAAATATCTGTTCATCGATCCTTGCACAGTCGACGTTTGCATGTAGAGCTGCAGCTTTGATCCCTGATCGATAAATATTGTTGAATTCCTTGCCAAAAGGCATCAGGGCAAGAGCGAAAGGCTTTGGTCGTCTATTTTTCATGTATCCTCCTGACTTAACATACCTAGTCGATTGACCTCGGCACGCAGAAACCGATGCGGTCTCAAACTATTTCCCATTTACCCCGGCACCGCGAGCAGCATCGCATCCAGCAAGCGCTTCTCCTCGCTGTCGCGCGGGTAGAGCGCGGAGAGCGAGTTGGCGAGCCGCAGGAAATTCGGTCCGCGTTCTTGCTCGGCTTGGAGGAGCGCGCGCAAGGCGTTCGTGCGTCCGCTTTGTTGCAGGAGCATCGCCGCGTGGACGCGGTCGAGCGTTGTCGCTTCGCGGTGCGGGTGGAGCGAATCGTCGGACACGTTCGCGGAAATGCTGCGGCGGCGTTTGCCGATTTTCAATTCGGGCGCGGCGTTGCGTTCATCGGGAAAGAGCGCGAGCGAGAGTTGCGCGGCGCGCGCGGGATTCTCTTCCAGTTCCGAGGCGACGGCGGTCGCGCCTTCTTCGCCGAAAAGTTGTTGCGCGCGTTCGCTCACTGCCAGCAAGCGGACGATGCCTTTATCGGTTTCGATGATGCGCGCTTCCCAGTCTTGCAAGTGGATACCCAGCGGTTGCGCGAATCGGCGTACGACATCGTAAACGAGCGAGAATCCCTTGGTCGTTTTCTTCGCGGACGACTCTTCATCGTCGGCTTGCTCATCATCGCTGGATTCTTCGTCCGCTTGACCGACGACGGATGACGGACGACCGTCTTCCGTCTTTCGTCCTCCGTCTTCGGTCGTACTCTGCATCGTCCACAAGAACAACGCGGTGAGTCGCGCATCTTCTTCGAGCGCGCCTGCCCCGCCGTTGCGCGCGCGTGCTTCTGCCGTGCCGAGCACTTGCTCCAGCGCGGCGCGTCCGACGACTTCCCAGACGTAGGCGAGATAGCCGCGTTGATACGGCTCGGTCGCTTCGGGATTGCCGCCGAGGGGAATCTCGCGGTCTTGCGCGTCCACGACCTTGGCATAGCGCGAATAGATTTCGAGCGCGGGACCGATACACGCAAAAACGAGGTCTGCGCCGCGCACGCCTTCTTTTTGCAGGCGCTCCATCCAATCCGCGACGCGACGCGGGAGTTCACGAACGACATCACTCCAGTCGCCGATGTCGTCGCTGGTGCGCGGGCGACAGATGAGGTGGACGCTGGTGGCGAGCGCGGCAGAATCACGCGCGCGCAATCGTGTCACCATTTCTGTTGCGAGGGGCCACGAACCTGTGATTGTCCAGCCGCCGCGAATCATACCTGTAAGTAATGCTTCCCAGCCCTCGGTTGTTTTGTGCGCGAAAACAACCGAACCGATGCCATCTTCGCGCAGAACACGCCGCCCTTCGGCAAATGCCTTTGCCATCACCTCTTCAAAAAATGTGCGGTCTTTGGGACGACCATTCACTTGCTTGGTTTCATCTTGAACAGCCTCGCGCAGTTTAGGGCTCAATGGATTGGTTGGGTCGAATGGGTCAAGCAGGATTAGATGGTTCGACAATGCACGCTTCAGCCACACGAGAAAGAAATCAGATAAATCGGAATATGGAATTGCATCGTAGTACGGTGGGTCTGTAAACCAAATACTCGCTGACTCACCTGGCAATTTGGATTCTGTTGCATCTGCTTGTTCAACCGTGCCTGGTTTGTATGCAAAACCAAACGCAGAGACGATGGTGGTTGCAGTTCGGTCAAATGCGCTTGAAAAAGAGCCGCTTGCATCTTCAGTGAGCACTGCTTCTGCCCAATCCCAAAGCGGAGGAATCTTCTGCCCCGAGAAAAGATGAACTGGACATTCTGCCCCAGGTTTCCACGTTGTACCCGAGTTGCTAAGGTCGGCGGTTTTACCAATAGCGAGTGTAAGCAAATCTGCGACTGTTGGTGATAGTTCGGTTGAGCGTGCACGAAGTTCAGCCGCTATTGTTGTCAACGCCAATTTTTGTCGCGTTGTAAACAAATCGCCCCACTTGAGTATTCCGTAAGGTTGCACGCGAAAACCGAGTGTGCCTTGCGGCGGCAATGGTTCATCAGGCACAACGGCAAGTCCATTCGGCAAAGGAGTCGCAGATATTTTTTTCAATCGTTTGGTCGCTTGCCACACTGCGTCGTAATCGCGTTCGGTCGGCAAACGATACTGCCGCCCCGACGCATCGTCCCGCAACGTCACCACCACCAACAATCGCGCGCCGCCCACGCGCTTGCCCTTGCCATCGAAAATCACATCTGCGCCACCGCGCTGTTCGCGCAACTGTGCGCGCACACGGTCGGGTGGTAGCACCGTACCGCAACACAAGCACGTCGCTTTCGCGCGCGCCACCGTACCGTTCGGCACATCGCTATCTTTCTTCGGCTCAAAAATCTCGAACTCAATTTCAGATTTCAGATTGCGGATTTCAGATTTTGAACTTTTGCCTTTTGCCTTTTGACTTTTTACTTTCGCACGCAACGCTTTTTTGCGCGATGCTTTTTTGCTCAGCCAGAACGAACGCATCAGCGGAATCTCTGCACCGCAGTTCGGCGATTCGCATCGTACCGTGCGCGCCCACAGGTACGCAATCGGTTTCGCGCCGTCAGGGTCAGTCGGATAAAACTCGGCGAGTTCTTTTTCGGCGTTTTGTTTGACCTCGGCGCCAACGCGCCGCAATTCGTCAGCGAGTTCTACGCCCTGACGCGGAATGTCTTCGAGCATCACCTTGAGGATGAGACACGCGACGGGATTGAGGTCGCTCGCAAACGCATCGCAACCCAGGCGCAACGCTTCGAGCGGAATCGATCCGCCGCCCGAAAACGGGTCCACGACGAGCGGCGTCTCTTCGGGATGCGCCGCGTGGACGAGCGCGCGTCCCGCATCGAGATATGTCTTATCGGAAGCGTAATCCCAGTTCGCAAAATCGCCGATGAATTTGAGCAACGCGTGACGCAACGCTTCGTCGTCCTCGGCAATGTTGCCGAGACCAGGGAGAAAGCGGAGCGCGCCGCGCGCCTGCGTTTTGAAATCGGCGGGACACAGTTCGTCGCACGGGTCGGGCAAGAGCAAGCCGAGCAGAATCGCGCGGCTGGAGGCGAGCGGACGCCGCGCCCACCAGAGATGCAAGGTGGACGGATGACCGTGACGGATGGATTTTTCGCGCGCCGCGTGCTTGCTGACTTCCGCGATGGGAAAGTCTACTTCAGCGAGGCGTTTACAGGTGGGTGGGATCAATCAGTATCCTCGTTCAATGCTTGTTCAAATTTCTTGAGATGCTTTTGGAAGGTTGCGCGTTGATTATTCGCTTTGCTATTCCAGAACTTGGTAAATGCCGCTGGCAGTTTTCGGCGTCGGAAGAATGTCGAAACATCGGTTGCTTTTGCGCCCTTGCCGCGTTTCTGCCGATAAAAGCGCAAAGCGGCAAGGTAAACAGCGATGCTCATCTTCCACAAGTAATAGACCGAATTGTGATTCTGTTCCCAGTCCTGACCGAGTCGTTCAATCCGTGCTTTGCTTCGCAACAAAGGCGAGATTTTCGACCAGACAAAATTGAGTACCAGCCATTTGGCATATGCGCGTTCTGGGTATCCACGTGACGAGTAACTCACATAATCCATTACCCAATATCGGACCAGGTAGTAATACGGATCAGCGGTTGGGAATATCGAGCCGTAATATCGTTCCTCAAACAATCCCTCTTTACCTTCGCGAAGAATCGCAGGGTCTAGGTCACATCCAGCAATTGCTTGAGCAAGTTTATCTTTGCTAAGGTTTTGTAAAAGAATAAGTTGGTCAATTTGCTCGTCTCGCTCGCACAAGGTTGATCGCGGAAGTTCCTGAAATCCTGTTGCAACAGCGAGCAAGATGTAGCATCATGTAGTAACAGATAGGTGATTTCGCGATGTTTCGCGTTTCAGCCCGAAAACAAATTTGACCAAGTTATTTTTTTACAAGTCCTAAGCATATGGTATCGTTTTGACCCAGCAATACGGCGCGCCTCGCTCTTGGTTTGACGCTTGCGAATGTACCAATATCCCAGTTTGCGAAACTGGCGTTCGATTTCGATTTGACGCCGATCATTCGAAATCAAATCGGATGCACGAATTGCGTTCTGCCAGTTCGTGGCTTGGACGATATTCGATACAAGTGTGTCAAACTGATCCGAGGTACCGTCGCCCTTGCGCGTAACGCGAATCACTTTGACCGTAACGCTCGCATCCGCATTCTTTGCCGCGACCTTGAACAGAGTGCGCGTCGTCTGTTGACCGTTGATCACTTGCGGATTCTTGACCCGCAAAATATGCTTGCCGTGACTGTTGGTTTCATCGGCATCATCGCAGATGATTGTGATACCGTTGTTGTAATACCAAAAGTATTCTGGTTCCTTTTTGAGCGTGGCTTCCATACCGCGATTGATCTCGGTACTTCCGAGAAACCCACGAATGTTTCGCGCAAAGAGCCGTGTGCCTGCGTGGTCGAACAATTCGGCTACACTGCGACTCGTTACCGAAAAGACCCACGACTCAATATCGGTTTTTGTATCGTGCCGATGGAAAATTCCTTTGACCTCGACGCCGTTTCCGCCTTCCATTTCCAAATCAAGCGAGGGAACGGGTGGAGCCACACCACCCAAATAGTCGTCGAGCAACAAAAGGATTTGTCGCCCATCGAAGAGCTGGAAAGTCGCATTGCAATCTGCGCTTCGAATCAGTTGGTCAGCTTCGGTTGTCAAATTCGCGCTACATTTTCCAAGCGTGACATAGTACAACTGAAGACGATAGCCATCTTGCATAATCCGCTTACGTGCTTTAGTCAGCCGTTCTGCAACTTCGGGCAAAAGACTCTCGCAGAATTCTGTAAATTCCTTTGGCTTGTCCGAAATATTCAAAGCGAGTTGAGCAAACCCCAACACATCGTTGCGGTGTTCGTTCTTGCCGTTCACGGTCTCGCGATACTTGCCCTGTATGATGAAGACATTTTTGGTCTCGGCATCAAGCAGGACGGCATCAACGCTTTTGTCCTTTGCGCCACCACACAGCGCATCGGCAGCTTCAGTTTCATTCTCAGTAATGAATGCGCGCAGAAACCACAAGACGAATAATTGGTCGTCGCCAAGTTTAGGATAGCGTTCGTGGAACCCGTGCAGTTCGCGTTTCAAATCTTTCTCGGTGAGTTTGGTTGGGGGCATTTGTTCAACCTCGCTAATGAAAAAATGAAAATGTTGAAATTGACAAAGCACTGGATTCGTGGTAATGTATGCTTGCCAGCGGACGAAACTCGGCTCCACGCCGTGTGAGCATCCGACTACGGTCGAATGATCCTATATCCCTGGCAGGTCTGGTAGAGCCGCTAATGTTAGCGGCTTTTTTTGTGTGTAGAACACCCCGTACTTGTCCGCGCGTGTATCGTCCAAATCGTGCACCAAGCGGACTTTGTCCCACACGAATTGAATGTACCGATCCTCGCGCCGTTCGTACAGACGTTGTAACGCCCACAAGAAATAATCCACCGCTTGCAAGCATCCGACCTCGGCGGACGCGCGCGGCAAGACGTGAATCGTCGCGTTGCTTGTCCCGCCCCATTGAGCATCAAACCTCTGCCGCGCCATTTCGAGCGCGTGCTTTAACGCTTCAGTGCGATCCGATGCGCCGCGTTTAGCAAAGGTGATCTGGTACGCATCATCCTTGTGCAACAAATTCTTGAACAACCGCCGCACCAAATAATCGTACAACTCGTTCGGTTGATAACGATATGCCGCGTCGCGCTCGTTGCGTTGGCGCACGTATTCCAGCACCTGATGTTTGTTGCGAACGACTGCCAAGAAGCGTACATCGTGACGCAGCAACCGCGTGAATACCTCACGGCGCACTTCGGGCAAGTCGTCTTTGGCGTGAAACGCCAGCGCGGTTTTCTTGGCGACAGGTTGCATTGACGGCACGCGCGTGAAATACGGATCGGCGATCAAGGAATTTCGCAACGCCGCGAGATCGTCGGACAGCGCGTCGGGATGAGCAATATCGGCGACGCCCAAGATGAAATAATTCGAGCATCCTTCTGCGCCGATGACAACCCTGCCTTTGCGATCGAAGAGAATACCATCGCCCGCTTCATCTACGAAATAATGGCGAACTGTTTTTTCCGTGTTCATCCGCGTTTATCCGTGTCCAATCTATATTCCGCTTTCGATTCGCGCACCTGCATCGGCTTGGTCATCGCATCCACCTCAAGCCAATAGTGCTGCACCTTGACCACCTCGTGCCACGGAAAACGCGCGGGGTCGTGAATCGGCGCTTGCAGTTGCGGCGTCGCATTGCAATTCGTCACGACGTAGAGCCAGTAACAATCGCGGCGGTCTTCAGCCACGCGGCGTTCGTTCGGCGTCAGCAAAATCGTGCCGCTCGCCGCACCCAAGCCCTTGACCTCGATCAATCGCAAATCACCCGAATTCAAATCGAGCGACGTGATGTCGTAACCCAGGTTCTTGTCGCTCACGTCAAACACCTGGCGATTCTGCGCGCGCTCGTGTTCCATCACCACACGCATCGCCGTCGCTTCCGTCTCCAGGTTCTGACGCAAATGCTGAACGTCGGGCGCGTTCCGTTCGGGATGCGGCAAGACCAGCACACTCGTGATCCGCTCGACCGATTGCAGGGTCAGCGATTTTTGCCGTTCGAGTTCCTGGCGACGTTTCTCACGTCGCGCGAGCAAATCGCCGTGCCGCGTTTCCGCTTGCGCGAGACGCCCCTCTGCGCCCTGCACCCCCTTTTCGATTTCCATACTCGCGCGCCCGATCTCCTCGTCCGCTTTTTGAATCAACTCGGTCAGTGACAACTCGATGTGTTGCGCGATGTGCGCGATTTCGTTCAGCCGTTCCGCGCGCACCTCTTCGATGAATGGCATCAGCGCATTCGCGTTCAGCCAATCGGTCGCTTCGGGGGCGGCAACGCATCCTGAGAGGAGTGCAGCGGAGTCGAAGGACGTTGCCGCAGTCTCCGCGGGCGTAAAATTCCCTAGCACCGTTGCCTCTTGCAACCTGGGTTCCTCGTTCGCGCAAATCTCGACTGCAAACAATCGCTCGTGAATCACTTGCCCCAAGCCATCCACCACGCGCGCGCGATAAAAATCGAGACGCGCGGGCGCGGCATGTTGCAACGAGTACAGCACCGCGCCCTTGCCAAACGTTTCGCGCGCTAGGTCGAGCGTGTTGCGGCGCAGCGCCTCAAAGAGCGGATGTCCTGGCGTGACCCATTCCAAATGATGCTCATCCGCCGCCGCGCGATCAGTCGAACAGCGCGGATATTTTTGCGCGAGTGGCGGCAGACGCCAATCGGGTGAATGCTCAAACGCACGCAACGCCATCGGCAAACGCCCGACCTCAAAAGTATGCGCGGGTGCGGTCATCGGTTTGAAATCGAGTTTCGCGTACTCTGCCGCTTCGCCGATAAAGCGCGCAATCGTTTCAGGCACGACGCGGCGTTCCTGCGCGCGGGCGCGCCGCTCGATCAACATTTCGAGATTGAGATTCTTCGAGGCGAGTCCTTCGAGCGCGTTCTGACAAATCGCGCGGAACTGGTCCTCGTCCACATCGCGGAGCAAACGCTCTTCCAGATCCGCATCGCCGAGTTTGCCTGCATAGTAATCGCGCAATACGCGTTCGATGTGCGCGGCAGGCAACACTTCGCCGACGACGTTGAACACCGCATCATCGTCCAGCGCGTTGCGAATCTCTTGCAGTTTTTCGAGTAAGCGGCGCAGGACGTGTCCCTCAATCGTGTTCGTCGCGACGAAATTGAAAATCAAACAATCCTTCGTCTGACCATAACGATGAATGCGCCCCATCCGCTGTTCCAGCCGATTCGGATTCCAGGGAATGTCATAGTTGAAGAGGATGTGACAGCATTGCAGGTTGATGCCTTCGCCTGCCGCTTCGGTCGCGACGAGAATTTGAATCTCGCCATCCTTGAATTGCTGTTCGGTAAAGATGCGCGTCCCAGGTTCGTTGCGTGACCCAGGTTTCATCCCGCCGTGAATCGTCCCAACGCGAAAGCCCCACTCCTTGAACCGCGCGACCAGATAATCGAGCGTGTCCTTGAATTCGGTAAAGATGAGCAAGCGTTGGTCAGGGTTAGCAAAGAATCCCTCGGTTTGGAGAAGCGATTTGAGTCGCGCGAGTTTCGCTTCGATCCCTGCATCTTCGACCGCGCGGGTTTGTTGCGCGAGTCGTTTCAGTTCGGCGATTTCTTCGCGCACCTGCGCCGCATTACCCGACAGCGTGATCGCTTCGAGGATATGCTCGAACTGTTCGCGTTCGCTCTCCTCCATCTCCTCGAGTTCTTCGGGATCGGGAATATCGGGTGGTGCGTGTTGCGCGATTTCGTTCGCGTGCTTGAGTGCGTCTTCGAGTCGTCGCGCGCGATTGTCGAGCGAATGGCGTAACGAATATGCGCTCGATGCGAGGCGGCGTTGATAGAGCGCCATCAAAAAGCCGACTGCTCGCGCACGGAGATCGTCGCCGTTCGCCGCGGCTTTGGCGCTTTGTCGTTTCACGAACCGCGTCACATCACGATACAGGTCGTCTTCCGCGCCATCAATCTGAAAGTCAACCGTGTGCGGAATGCGTTTGGTGAAAATTTTCCGCGCGACCCAAGTGTTATCTGGCTGACGCTCAGGGAAATAGACCATCGCCTCTTTGGTGCGGCGCAGATAGAATGGCGCAGAGCGACGCTCAATGGCGGCGTGAATGGATTTCACATCCGCGTACGCATCGCGGTCGAGCAGTTGGAGAAAGAGCGAAAAGTTTTCGGGATCGCCCTTGTGCGGCGTCGCGGTGAGCAGGAGCAAGTGATCGGTCGCATCGCGCAACAATTCGCCAAGCGCGTACCGTGCCGTCTTGCGCGCGGGCGGCGACCACGACATACGGTGCGCCTCGTCCACGATAACGAGGTCCCAACGCACTTGACGCAATCCAGGTAGAACATCCTCACGCTTTGCCAAGTCCAATGACGTGATGATTTGCTTTTGCTCGATCCACTGATTGACGCCGTACTGCTCGCGGATGTCGTTACCCTTGAGCACGAGAAACTTTTCGTCGAATTTCTCTTTGAGCTCGCGCTGCCACTGGAACGCGAGATTTGCGGGACACACGACGAGGATGCGTTCGACGAGACCGCGCAACTTCAATTCGCGAAGGAGTAGACCCGCCATGATCGTCTTGCCCGCACCCGCATCGTCGGCAAGCAGAAAACGCACGCGCGCGAGTTTGAGCAAGTGATCGTACACCGCCGCGAGCTGGTGCGGCAATGGATCCACGCGCGAGATGGACAACCCAAAGTACGGATCGAATTCGTACGCGATGCCGAGCGCATACGCTTGCAGCCCCAGGCGCAGTAATTTGCCATCGCCTGCGAAACTCGCATCCACGTCGAGAACCGTCAACGCTTCAATGTCGCGAGTGGTGAGCGTGACATTGCGAAACCGTTCCGACTGCACGCCGACGAGACCCAGGACAAACGTATCCTGTCCCGCCGCACGCACGGTCTCCACGCGCATCGGTTCGCTGAACAGCGAACCTTTGAGGATTTGGTTGGGGTGGAGAGGGAGTGTGTTAGGCATACATCCCGTCTGAAAACAAAACGCCGCCCAAGTCATCTAACCTGGGCGGGCAATTGTGATTCGTCCCGATCGCCTGGGGTGCCCGCACCGGCACCTTGGATAGAAACACGTCCTATTGATGTCCCAGAAGGAATGGGACATCCCTGAAATTCGCCTGCATTATAAGCGCGCTTGACGATTTGAGCAAAAATGATTGATAAGCAAATAGGTTGGGTAAAGCAAGGCGTTCTTTCGGTCGGCTCGCACGCAAACACAACTTGATCATCCACTGGCGTGTCCACTTTACGTGCGGGAACCTGTCCACTTTGCGTGAGACTTCCTGTCCACTTTACGTGAGCGCAAATTCGTCGGACGCGTCGAATTCACGCTCAAAAACGGCGTTTGCCGAGCAAATTGCCGCGACCATCTTATATATTCTCTCTACTTCTTTTGCGTCCACGTTTACATCATTCCTCTTTCGGCGTCTCATTCGGCGTGAATATGTTTTATTCAAATTCCTTCCCAAACCTATTGACTCTCCATCATTCATCCCGTATAATACGCTTGCTTTTGATTCACATGGTCTCATTCGTCGCCTGGGACGATTGCTCTCGGATCTCGTGCATCCTTTGTTGCTCATTCTCTCTACCCTTTGCACATGCTTTCATTCGAGATGAGTTCTGTTGCAGGTGTCATGGTCTCTCGACGGAACTGAACGGTGTTGAGGCGTTCCAACGGAATGTCTGTGTCCAACATCAGAGCTTCGACTCGTGAAAGCGGACAACGCGATAAGATTTTTCAGCCACGAAGATAAATCTCCGTGTGTTTCGTCACGCCCAGAAAAGCCCGCGCTTGCGAATGGTCTCGCAGTCGGACTTTTCGCGTTCCGCAGACCTGGGATCTGGGAACATTGTTCCCGCCGCGCCGCACCAACTCTCCAACGATGAGGTAGAACCATGTCGCGCGATGACGCGTTGACGGCAATCGCCGTTTGCTCATTCGCCGAGCCGAACGGACGCGCCAACAGCGAACCCGACGGGTCTGCCCGCCATCGGCGGCGGCAGAACGTACAGTGTCTCGCTGTTGGGGGTTTCTGTATCCAGGAGCATCGCGCGGCTGGCGAGTTCATCCAGCACGTCGCGCGCGGCGGTATCATCTGAGGCGTTTCGCTAATTCACCGTAGCCGTTTTTGAGCGCTGCGTGCGCCATAGCATCCCTTGCCTGATCGCGGATAGCGCCAAACGCGCTTGAATCTCGCCGTCTACCGCTACCGGTTCTGGTCGCCCGTGTTGATCGTGCTCCCGCGCACGCTGCCGCCAATCGCAACGGCGCGCTCACCCGACGCGATGACCGTGTTGCCGCGTGGCGCGTTCTGCTTCAGCCATTCGGCAACCTGGGTCGCCAACGCGCCGTCCTCTTTGAGCAAGTCTTCGAGTTCCAATTCCAAGTTACCGCGCGCGCGGGGATCGTCCTGGCGCGCGATGACCTTTTGCACCGCTTCTTTGGCGGATGGCTTGGCATCCACTTTGGGTTGTAATTTGCTCCACAACGACTTGACGCGCTCCCACGTTCCCGCCGCCATCAACTCGCCCGCGCCGTCCACCACCCCATCACCCAGTTTGCCAAGATACGGCAACAGCGGAATGAGTAGGGGTGTGAGTTGTTTGACTAGTTCCGCAACGTCCATTTGCATCCTCCCCATCTGACTGTGCAAATCCGCGACGACCTGGGTCGCGAGTTGATCTGGATTTTTGAAG
>VGOB01000015.1 GCA_016865935.1 Chloroflexota bacterium
GGGGGGGGGGGGGGGGGGCGATTGGTTGAATAGGTTTGGAATGCCCGATCATTTTGATCCTCGACGACGAGAACAAAAAAACGTGATAGCAACACAACTATCGCGGGCAATCATCACCCACAAGTTTACGCTTGGATTATACGATGAAACGCGCGCGGTGTCAACGTACGCGTATGGGCGAAGCATTTTTCGTCCTTCGACTTCGCCGCGCTCCGCTCACGAAGTGTGCGAAAAATGCTTCGCCCCTACTGCGTTGGAACAAACTGCACCGTGTACCGTTTGTACGGCAACACTTCAACCGCGAACGGTTCTGAACTTGCGGGCGCGACGGTGCGCACGCACCAGCGCGCCGAATCTTTCCAGTACAGCGCGTTGAAGTTGAACGCGCCATTCGCATCCGTCGTCGCGGAAAAGACGACGTTGCTGTCGCACTTGTCGGTGACGACGCGCACGCCCGTGACGCCGCGTCCACCCGCGTCCACGATCGTGCCAAAGATGCCGGGCTGTTCGTTGCTCCAGCCATCCACGCCGAGCAATTTGCCGGAGTACTTGTGCGGCGAGGGCGGCGCGCCACTCGGCGCGGGCGCGCGCGGCGCAACGACCGGCGGCGCGGCGGATGGCGCGGACGCGCGCGCCAACGGCGAATCGGCAGGCAGATGAAAGTACGCGCGCAAAATGTCGGCGGCAATCGGCGCGGCGATTTTCGATCCTTCGCCGCCGCCGTAAACGAAAACCGTGACGACAACTTGCGGATTTTCGTACGGCGCGAACGCGGTGAACCACGCGTGGGTCGGCAAATGTCCGTCCACCTTGGGACCGTAAAATTCGGCGGTGCCGGTCTTGGCTGCCACATTCACATCGGCGAGATTCGCGCCGAGCGCGGTGCCGCGCATCGCCGCCTCGCGCATCCCCTCGCGCACCAGCGCGAGATTGTGCGGATCGACGCGCATCTGACGCAGCGCTTGCGGTTCCAGCGCGCGCGCGATGCGTCCTTCCGTATCGCGCACGTCGCGCACCAGTTGTGGTTTGTACAGCGTGCCGCCATTTGCAATCGCCGCCGTCATATTCGCGATTTGCAGCGGCGTCGCCAAAACGTACCCCTGACCGATGCTCATATTGTACGTATCGCCAATCGTCCAAATGTCGCCGATCGTTTTGCGCTTCCAGGTCGGATCGGGGACGAGTCCTTTCGCTTCGCCGGGCAGATCGATCCCGGTCAGTTCGCCGATGCCGAACATACGCGCGTACGCGGCGAGTCGTTGTTCGCCCAAGCCGGTATCGAACGTGGGCGATTCGCCGCCGGAGATTTTGTAGAAGAACACATCGGACGACCACGCCAAGCCATCGCGCAGGGTGAGCGGTCCGAAACCCGGTTTATACCAATCGTAAAAGGGTTGCGCGAGCGTTGGATCATCGGGGTAATATTTGTGCGGGATCCAAACGATTCCTGGGTGTCCCGCATCAATACGCGTGTTGATGTCTACGACGCGTTCTTGCAGCGCCGCGCTCGCGGGGATCATTTTGAAAACCGAGCCCGGCGGATATTGCCCGGTGATCGCGTGATTGACGAGCGGACGCAACGGATCCTGGATCAGACTCGTCAACGCTTCAACCGAAATGCCGGTCGCGAAGAGATTGTCGTCGTAACTCGGCAGCGTGACCAGCGCCAGCACTTCGCCGTTGCGCGGATCGAGCGCGATCGCGACGCCTTGTTTGGCGCGCGCGTTCCGCAAACCTTTTTGCAAAATCGTCTGAACGTTTTTTTGTAAATCGGAATCTACCGTCAGGATGAGGTTGCGCCCGGGCGTGGGCGATTCACTGCCCAGCAGCGCCACTTCGCGTCCGGTCACGTCCACCTGGATGTACCGGCGCCCCTTGATGCCGCGCAGGTCCGCCTCGAACGCGCTTTCCAAGCCGGTCAGCCCCACTTGATCGGTAGGGGTGTACCCCCGCGCGCGATACGCGTCGTACTCTTCGCGCGGGATGGGTCCGGTGTAACCCAGGATGTGCGAGAGTAACGCGCCTTCGACGTACTCGCGCACCGGTTCCAGCCCGACGACGACGCCGGGGAAATCCAGCCGATGCTCTTCCAGATAAAACGCGATCTCGCGCGGGACGTTGTCCTTGAGGCGCGTCGGCGTAAACGGATCGCGCGCGCCTTTGGCGACGAGTTCGCGCAACCCGGGTTTGCGCTTGGGCGAAACGACGACGCGTTCCAGCGCGCTGGGCAGACTGCCGACGGCGTCCGTCGTCACGTGTTCGATCACTGTGTCAATCGGAACTTGGAGGAGCGCGGCGAGTTGCTGAAAAATGCGCTCGCGCTGATTGAGTGGAAAATCGGCGGGGATGATCGAGACGTTGAACGACGGAATGTTGCGGACGAGAATTTTGCCGGAACGATCGTAGATGATGCCGCGCAGCGCGGCGGCATTGACCAGCCGAAACCGATTTTGATCGGCGGCGCGTTTATAGTATTCGCCGTTGGCGATCTGGATGTGGGCGAGTTGCAGGATGAGCAAGAGCAACGCGGCGAGGATCAGCCCGCGCATCATCCAGAAATTGCCGCGCGGTTTTTTTTCCGCGTCGGTGATCGTTTGGGTGTAGGAATACTGACTTTCGGGATCGTTCACGTCAAAATTCCATTTGCGGGCGCAGCCAGCGCGCGACGCGTTGGAGCGGGAAAAAGAGCGCCGGCATCACCAGCGCGTTCAAAAGCGCGGTGGGCAGTGTGACGCGCAGGAGATACGCCGCCCAATCAATTTGCCAGTTGATCAGCGCGAGAATTCCCAGCAGGATGACGTGATGCGCGAGTGTCGCCAGCACCAGCGCGACGGGCGGCGCGAGCAGGTTGCCGCGAAAGAACGTCGTCTGCCCCCAGCCGATCAGCCAGCCCAACGTCGTCAGCGCGAGCGCGTGCATTCCAAAGGGCAAGCCGGAGGCGAGATCGAGAAAGATGCCGATGATGAAGCCCCACACCGCCGCTTCGCCAACCGGCGCGAGCATCGCCCACGCGACGACGAGCGCGAGCGCGAGATCGGGCTTGTAGCCGAAGATCGCAACTTGCGGCAACAGTACGATTTGAATGATCGCGACCAGCGCGAGCAGTGGGATCGAAATCCAAAGTGACATAGTCAATCAATGAACCAATGAGCCAATGAACCAATGTGCCAAATGGATTTGGCTCATTGGCACATTGGTAAATTGGCTCATTTCGTTGGCGTGCGCGTGACGCGCGGCGCGGCGGTGGGTGTCGGCGTTGGCTCTTGCGTGATGTCGGCGGGCGTAAACTTTTTGAGCACCAAGACGAATTCGAGGCGCGCAAAATCCACGCTCGCTTGAATATCGGCTTCTTGAAACAATTCGATGTCGTGCTTACGCACGGCGGTCACTTGCCCAATCACGAGTCGTTTGGGAAATCCGCCGCCCATTCCCGACGTCAGAATCAGATCGCCGGGTTTGATCGCTTCCCCTTGCGGCACGTACTTGATCGTCAGGTTGCCGTTCACGTCGCCTTGCACGATGCCGGTCGCGCGCGTGGATTGCACGACGGCGTTGACCGCGCTCGTCGCGTCCGTGATCAACAACGCCTTTGCCCAATGCGCGCCGGTCGCGGTGATCCGTCCGACGAGTCCTTGCGGCGTGACGACCGGCATTCCGGTCTTGATTCCTTCCGCGCTGCCTTGATCGAGGATGATATAGCGCGCGAGATTCGACGGGTCTTGCCCGATCACGCGCGCGAGATCGGGATTGCGTTGCAACACCGCCGCGCCGAGAATATCGAAATCGGGATTCGTTTGCTTGTACGCGAGTTGTTGGCGCAGGAGCGTGTTTTCGTTTTCCAGTTCGCGGACGCGGACGCGCGTAATCCCCAGTTCGGTCACCTGGCTTTGCAGTTGCTTGAGTTGCTCGCGCAGCGCGTTGATGTCCGCGACGGTGCCGGTGACGGCTTGCGCGCCTTCGCCGATGCCGAGCGCGCCGCGCAACAACGGCTGCGCCCAGCCGAACGCGAGGTCTTCCAGCGGCTGCAATTGTCCGGCGACGTGCAAAATCAGCAGAAGGATCGCGACGACGACGAGGACGATCAGCCAAACGGGGCGAGTGCGATTGGGAGCGTACATCGGAATTTTCGATTTTCGATTTTCGATTTCTGATTGCCAGCCAATCGAAAATCAGAAATCCAAAATCGAAAATTGTGTCAGCGCCTTCCGCGCGTGGGAGTGATGATTTTGTGGAGCGTATCCAGTTCTTCCAACACTTGACCCGCGCCGCGCACGACGCAGGTGAGTGGATCTTCGGAGACATAGCAGCGCATTTTGGTCTCTTGCGACAGGCGCGCGGCGATGTTGCCCAACAACGCGCCGCCGCCCGCCAGCGCGATGCCGTACTGCATCAAATCGGACACGAGTTCCGGCGGCGTTTCGTCAATCGTCGTTTTGAGCGCATCAATGATCTGGTCGAGCGGATTCGCCAATGCTTCGCGAATTTCGACGGACGACACTTCGATTTCAGTCGGCAAGCCGGTGATCAAGTTGCGCCCGCGCAACATCTGCGTTTTTTCTTCCGTCAACGGAAACGCCGAGCCGATGCTCACCTTGAGTTCTTCCGCCATTCGCTCGCCGATCAGGACGTTATATTTTTCGCGCGCGTACCGGATGATCTCCTCGTCCATCTCGTCGCCCGCGACGCGAATCGAACGGCTGACGACGATGCCGCCGAGCGAAAAGACCGCCATCTCCGTCGTGCCGCCGCCGATGTCCACGATCATACTGCCGATCGATTCGGTGATCGGCAAGCCCGAACCGATTGCCGCCGCCATCGGTTCTTCGATCAGGAACACTTCGCGCGCGCCGGCGTTCATCGCCGCGTCGTGCACCGCGCGCTTTTCCACTTCGGTCACGCCACTCGGGATTCCGATCACGATGCGCGGACGATGCGGAATCGGCAGCAGCGCTTGATCGTGAACCTTGGTGATGAAATATTCCAGCATCTTTTCCGTCACGTCGAAATCGGAAATGACGCCATCGCGCAACGGACGGATCGCGACGATGTCGGCGGGCGTGCGCCCGACCATCTGCTTGGCTTCGGCGCCGATGGCGAGCACGCGCTTGGCGCGCTTTTCGACCGCGACGACGGACGGCTCGTTGATCACGATGCCGACGCCGCGCACGAGCACCAGCGTATTCGCCGTGCCGAGATCGATGCCAATATCGCGCGAAAAAATGCCGAGAATCGAGTTTAGTGGGCTAAACATACAAACTCATTATACCACAATCCCCCGATACGCAAAAAAGCGGAGTTGGCAAACCAACTCCGCTTTTCCACCGTCAGTGTCATTGCGAGCGTTTTTTGCGAAGCAATCCCCAACCAACTTGGGGATTGCTTGCTTCGGCTTCGCTCAGCACCGCAAAAAACGCTCCTCGCAATGACAACCTGGTTATTTCTTCTCTTCCTTCTTCGCTTCGCCGCCTGCGGCAGGCGTTTCGCCTCCCGCGCCTTCTTCTTCGATCTTGCCCTTCTTGATCACTTCGACTTCGGCGGCGGCAATCGGCGCTTCGGTGGTGATCACTTCTTCCTTCACCGGCACTACCTTGGCGACCATTTCATCGCCCGGCGTGAGCACTTCGATCTTGTCGTTGACGACGAGATTTTTGACGAACAGACTCTGGTTCAGGTTTTCCAAGCCGCTCACGTCCACTTCGATTTGCGGAATGAGATCGCCGGGCAGCACGCGAATCTGCACCGTGTCAATGCCGTGGATCAGCAATCCCTCGCCGCGCGTCACCGCCGGCGACGTGCCGACCAACACGAGCGGGACCGGCGTCGTGATCTTTTCCGTCATCGAGACTTCTTGGAAATCCACGTGCACCAGATGCCGTGAAATCGGATTGCGTTGCACTTCGCGCGTCAGAACCAAGCGCGGCGCGCCCGCAGCAATCGTCAGCGTGATCAAGCGATTATGCCCGGCTTGCGCGACCACTTTTTGCAAGGTTCGTTCTTCGATTTGGAGCGCGAGCGGTTGCGCGAGCTGTTTGCCGTACAACACGACGGGGATCGTCCCGGCGCGACGCAGCGCGCCAACCTGTTTGCCGATCACCGCGCGCGGCTGCGCGGTCAACAAAATTTCTTCCATAGTGCGAATGACCTTTCTCAGCGAAAATATAGGGCAAGCAGGGGCGAGGCATTTCTCGTTTGGCAAGCGATCCGGTTTCAGGATCAACCTTCGGCAAATGCCTCGCCCCGATGTAAAAATTACTGTGCTATTTTAATGGCAAAGCGCAAATTAGTCAAATCAAAAAAGTTATGCTACACTTGCGTCCGTGTCTAGCCAGCGCCTGCCCGTGTTACTCTTCCTCTTGTTTTGGTTGACGATGCTCGCCGCGTGCGCGCCGACCTCCAAGCGCGTCGTCCTGCTCGTGGATGGCGAACGGCGCATTGCGGAAACGACGGCGGCGACCGTGCAAGAAGTTTTGCGCGAACAAGCCATCGCGCTGGGCGATCACGACAAGGTAGAGCCGCCACCCTTTGCCGAAGTGAGTTTGAGCACGACGATCACCGTTACGCGCGTCACGTTCAAAACAGAAATGACGACGCGCCCGCTGGCGTTTGCGCGCCAACTCGTGCGCGACGAAACGTATCCGCAAAATCAAATTCGCGTCCTCCAACTCGGCGCGAACGGCACCCTCGCGATTACTTCCACGATCACGTTGGAGAACGGCGTCGAGACCGCGCGACGCGAATCGGGGCGCAAGCTCGTCACGCAACCCAAAGACGAAATTCTGGCGATTGGTACGCAAGGCAGTTTGCGCGCCGTCGCGCTTTCGCCGGGGACGATTGCGTATCTCGCGAACGGCAACGCGTGGGTGATGCGCAATTCCAGCAGTGACAAGCGCGTCCTTACGACGACCGGCGATCTCGACGGACGAATTTTCTCGCTTTCGCTCGACGGACGCCATCTGGTTTTTTCGCGTGCCGCCGATGAAACGTCGAACGCGCTCAACTCGCTCTGGAGCGTGGACACGCTCGTGCTGGGCGAGACGCCGCGCCCATTGCCGATCAACGACGCGCTCAGCGCGCATTTGTCGCCGGACGCGCGCACGCTCGTCTACTCGACCGGCGAGAAAACGCCCGGCGCGCCGGGCTGGAAAGCGCGCAACGATTTGTGGTCGCTCGCGCTGACGCCGGGCGAAACTCCCGCCGCGAAAAACGCGCAACCGATCTGGCTACCGAGTATGCCCGCGCCGTACAGTTGGTGGGGCGCGCAGTTGGCGTGGGCGCCGGATGGACGCGCGCTCGCGTACGCGTTTGCCAACGAAGTCGGTGTGATCGAATTGGCTGGACGCGCGGTGCCGATTGCGAATGCGCCCGCGCCGCGTCGGGTGCTGAAAAAATTTCCGCCGTTTCGTTCGCCTGCCGATTGGGTCTGGACGCCGAATGTCGCGTGGTCGCCGGACAGCCGCTTTATCGTCACGACGATTCACGCGCCCCTGGGCAATCCCGATGTCGCCACAGACGATCCGTCGTTTGAAGTGTGGGCGCTCGCGCGCGATGCAAGCGTAAACGCGGCGTTGGCGAAGCAAACCGGAATGTGGACCAAGCCGGTCTGGTCGCCGCCGGACGCGCGCGGTGAAAGCCGGATCGCGTTCGGCGTCGCGCTCGAACCCAGCAACAGCGAGCGTAGTCGCTACGCGCTTAACGTGATGGATCGCGCGGGCGGCAACAAACGCCAAATTTTTCCCTCCAATGAATCGCCGGACGATGGCTTGACGACGACGCAAATCGCGTGGGCGCCGGACGCGCGCCAATTGATCGCGGTGCGTGAGAACGATTTGTGGCTGTACGATTTCGCGTCGGCAAAGTGGTCGCAACTCACCGCGAACGGCGCATCGTCGAAACCGCAATGGGGCAAGTGAGACAATGAGCCAATGTGCCAATGAACCAATGAGCCAAAGATGAAGGACGAAAGACGAATGACCAATCACCCAATCACCCAATCACCGACCATCGTTGACGGACATTTGGACATTGCTTGGAACAAGTTTGCGCTCGGACGCGATTTTTTGGAAAGTGCGGCGGAGAAACGCGCGCACGAAGGATCGCGCCCCGCGCATAACGAAGGGAGCGCGCTCGTCGGCTTGCCCGATCTGATCGCGGGCAACGTGCGCGTCGTGTTTGCGACGACGTACGTCGCGCCAGCGCGCCCGAATCGCACTGAGTGGGGACGCACGTACAGCACGCCGCAAGAAGCGCACGATCAAGCGATGGAGCAAGTCGCGTACTATTCGCTGCTCGCGATGAATCCGCGCGTTTCTTTGATCACGACGCGCGGCGATTTGGATCGCGTCATCGCGTCACCCGAGCCGCAAGTCGGCTTGGTGATTTTGATGGAAGGCGCAGATCCGATTGTCGCGCCAGAGCAAACGTCCGAGTGGTTTGACGCGGGCGTGCGGATCGTTGGACCCGCGTGGAGTCAGACGCGCTATTCGGGCGGGACGCGCGCGCCCGGTCCGCTCACCGATCTCGGTCGCGCGCTGATGCCGCAACTGGAGCGCGCGGGAATGATTCTCGACACGTCGCATCTGGCAGAGCAAAGTTTTTTCGACGCGCTCGAATCGTTCGGCGGCGCGGTGATCGCGAGTCATTCGAATTGCCGCGTGTTTGTCGGCGCGGACAAAGATCGCCATTTGAGCGACGAAATGATTCGCGCGATCATCGAACGCGAGGGCGTCATCGGCGTGACGATGTATGGCGGATTTCTCAAAGCGGGTTGGGACAAGTCGGCAAAGAAAGACGCGCTGACACTCGCGGACGCGGTGCAGCACATTCAACACATCTGCGATCTCGCGGGCGACGCGCGGCACGTTGGCATCGGTTCGGATTTTGACGGCGGCTTTGGAATGGAATCTACGCCGCGCGAGATTGATACAATTGCGGACTTGCAGAAAATCGGCGACGCGCTTGCCGCCGCATCGTTTAGCGACGCGGACATTGCAAACATTCTCGGCGGCAACTGGGTTCGATTGTTAAGGCGTGCGTTGCCAAAGTGATTGCTGATCGCTGATTGCTGATCGCTAGATTCAGAGCGGTCAGCCATCAGCCATCAGCGGTCGTTTGAGGAGGAAACTTGTCTTTCATCGAAATCAACGGCGCGCAAATTTACTATGAAACGTTCGGCGATGAACATTCGGATCGCGCGCCGATCGTTTTGATTCACGGTTCGACGACGACGGGCAAAACGGATTGGCATCTCGTCGCGCCATTGCTTGCGCGCGAGTATCGCGTCATCGTTCCCGATTGTCGCGGGCACGGACAAAGTCGCAATCCGAATCGCTCGTACTCGTTCAAGGAAATGGCGGACGATATCGCCGCGCTCGTCCGCGCGCTCGGCTACCAACGCGCGCACATCATCGGACACAGCAACGGCGGCAACGTCGCGCTCGTCACGCTGATCGAACATCCCGAAATCGTCCAGACCGCGATTCTGCAAGCCGCGAACGCGTACGTCAGCGCGGACTTGATCGAAAAAGAGCCGGCGATTTTCGATCCAGAGCGCGTTGCGCGCGAACGTTCTGAATGGCGCGACGAGATGATCGCGTTGCACGGCGCGACGCACGGCGCCGAGTATTGGCGCGATTTGTTGCGAATGACATTGCAGGAAATCATCACGCAACCGAATTACACGCCGGACGATTTGGCGCGGGTCGAGCGACCGACGTTTGTGATTCAAGGCGAACAGGATCGCGTCAACGCGCCGATGCGCCACGCGCAATTCATCGCGAAAAATATTCCCGATTCCGAATGGTGGTTGCCAAAAGGAATCGGACACAACGTTCACGACGAAAAATCATTTGATTGGATCGCCCGCGTGCTCGATTTTCTCGCGCGGCGCGGCGACGACGCGAATGATTTGCTCTATCGAATGCGCCGCGCGCGCTACGATCCGCGCGTGACGGTGTTCGATGTCAAGGCAGAGCGGTGCGAGAACCGAATGACGATCACGGGTGAGGTGTTGACGCGTGATCAGCAGCAAGCCGTGTTCGAAGTAATGTCGGCGTTTTCTTCCGTCGAGTTTTGTGTGAACGAAATGCAATCACTTTACACCGACACGACGCCGTGTGCGCTTGTCAATCGCGCGGTCGCCGATGTGAACCGCGAACCGCGTCCGCTCGCCGAACGCGTGACGCAAGCGCGGCTCGGCGAAATCGTGCGCGTGCTGGAAGAGCAGGGCGATTGGGTGCACGTGCAGTTGGAAGCCGATGGTTACATCGGTTGGATGCGCGCGGCGACGTTGTATCGCGCGGACGAAAAAATCGCGCGCGAGTACGCCGCGTCATCGAACGCGCTCGTGCAAGGCGAACTCGTTCCGCTGTACGAGGATGCGACGCGGATGCGCGAAATCGGCAAATTGCCGTTCGCGGTCAGTGTGCCAATCATCGAGACGCGCGATGGCGTCGCGGCGATTCGTTTGCCCGATGGACGCATCGCTTGGGTTACACAAGATTTATTGTTGCCCATCGCGCAGCGACCGCGCGCGGATGCTGACGGAATCGCGTTCACGCTGCGTCTCATTCAACGCTTCGTCGGGGTGCCGTACTTGTGGGGCGGGCGGACGCCGTTCGGTTACGACTGCTCGGGGATCGCGCAGACGTTTTGGGGATTCATCGGCGTCGCGATTCCGCGTGATGCGGATCAACAATTTCGCGCCGGCACGCCGGTTGAAGACACGCCGCGCGCGGGCGATCTGCTTTTCTTTGGCGAAGCGACTGATTTGAGCGATGAGTACGAACGGATCACACACGTTGCGATCTCGCTCGGCGGTGATGAATTCATTCACGCAAACGCGGCGGCGTGGGGCGTGTCGTACAACTCGCTCGATCCCGCCGCGCCAAATTATCGCGCGTGGCTGCGCGAGCATTTGGTTGGGGTGAGGAGATTCCAAGTGTCATTGCGAGGAGCGTAGTCCGCGACGAAGCAATCTCCAAGTTGCTTGGGGATTGCTTCGGGCGAAAACCGCCCTCGCAATGACGCCCGCTGCGGAGATTCGAATGAAACTAACCTGGGAACCGTTGACGCTTGAACTACGCACGACTTTTCGCATCGCGCACGGCGCGGATGATCGGCGCTATAACGTCCTTGCGCGCCTCGACGAAGGATTGGGCGAGGCAGCCGCGGTGACGTATCACGGCGAAACGCAAGCGGGAATCATGGAATATTTGTCGCGCGTCGCGGACGAAATTGCAAAGTGTGACGATCCATTTTTGATCGAAGACATTCTGAATCGTCTGCCGCTCGGATCGCAAGCCGCGCGCGCGGCGATTGACCTCGCGCTGCACGATTTGTGGGGCAAGCGCATCGGTCAGCCGCTCTACCGGCTCTTCGGACTCGATCCGACGCGCGTGCCGCTTACGTCGTTCACGATTGCGATGGATGAACCCGCGCTGATGGCGCAGCGCGCGCAAGAATCGGGCTTGCCGATCATCAAGATCAAAGTCGGCGGCGAAAACGACGAAGCGATGGTCGCCGCGATTCGCAACGCGACGAACGCGAAACTGCGCGTGGATGCGAACGCGGGCTGGACGCGCGAGCAAGCCGCCGCGATGATTCCGCGCCTCGCGCAGTACGATTTGGAGTTCATCGAACAGCCGTTGCCGGTCGGCGACATCGAAGGGTTGCGCTGGCTGCGCGCGCAAAAATTCGGTTTGCCGATTTTCGCGGATGAACCCGTCAAGACCGCGCGCGATGTTGCCGCGCACGCGGGCGCAGTGGATGGCATCGTCGTCAAGTTGATGAAGACGGGCGGCATCCGCGAGGCGCTGCGCGCGATTCATACGGCGCGCGCGCTCGATCTGCGCGTGATGATCAGTTGTATGATCGAAAGTTCGGTCGGCGTGACGGCGGCGGCGCACCTCGCGCCTCTGTGCGATTACGCCGATTTGGATGGGCCGTTGCTCATTCGCAATGATCGTTTCAAGGGCGTGCGGTACGACGGCGCGCGGATGATTGTGCCAGAGGGCGCGGGGTTGGGAGTGGGGGAGGGGTGACAACGGACTGGATCGGACTAAACGGACAAACCAAACGAGTCGTGTCTGCGCTGTCTGTTTAATTCGCGCTGGCGTTTGCCAAGATTCGCAAACAGTTTTATACTTGATGTCGAGAGTGAGGGAGCGAAAGATGATTCAACAAGTGACGATCACAACTGAATCTGCCGAATCCATCAAGCCGCTAGTGGAATCAGCGATCCAAGAGCGACTCAAAACGTTGGCGTTTGGCATTACTCGCACGCGCGAACGCCTCACTGCTTTTGAAAAGCAGTACGGGATGACGACGGATGATTTCGCGCGCCGTTTTGATGGCAAAGACCTGAAAGAGACGCTCGATTTTTTGGATTGGTGGGGCGAGATCAAAATGCTTCGTCTGCTTGAAGACAAGCACCGCGCGCTGATTGTGGTTGAATAGCAAGATCCGAAGAGTTAGCACCCTTCGGATCTTGCTATTGGGTGGAGGAATGACAACGGACAAAACCGAAATCAACGGACAGACGCGTCCTGGGTTTTGTCCGTTCCTTTCCGCACTTGTCTGTTGTTCTCTGGCGTGCGCTACGACGGCGCGCGGATGATTTTGCCAGAGGGCGCGGGGTTGGGGGTGGTGGAGATGTAGCAAGACCCGAAGGGTTTCTGAAATCCTTCGGGTCTTGTTCATCTTGGCGGCATCTGTTTGACGATCTTCATCGTCTCGATGCTGACGGTGCAGACGCGCTGAAGCAGATCGATCACTTGCTCTTTGTAATCGGCGAATTTGTACGTGTTGAATTTCGCGCGAATCGTGGGGTCTTTGGGCGCGCGTTCTTTGTAGCGTTCCAGAATCCATTCGAGCGCGGAGTACGTGCCGAGCCGATATTCCCACGCTTCGGGCGGGACGCCATGCAACGTGGTCTGCGCGTCAATTTCGATCACACCTTGCTCTTTGCGCGCGAGGAGGCGCGGCTTGGGTTGTACGGGCGAAGCATCCTTCGGCTTTGCCTCCTTCGACTCCGCTGTGCTCCGCTCAGGATGCTTCGCCCCTACATCCACGCGTTTCAACGCGAACGGCTTTACTTGCTCGTAATTCAAATGCAATTCCAGCAACTGCTTGCCCCAACTCGCCCATTGCCAAAAACCTGCCCCGAGGTCACCCGAGGGGTCGTCGTAGAACGGGATGCGCGGAAATTCGCGTTTGAGGTTGAGTGCGTATTTCTCGCGGTACGCGGGATGATGCAGCACGGCGTAGACGTAGTGGAAAATATCCATTTTTTGTAGGGGCGTTTTATTAAACGCCCCCACCGCGTAATGCGCGCGAAATTGTTCCACCGCCCAATCCGTGATGTTGTCCACGCGCTGTCCGTCCGCGGTGTAGCGGTAGAGCGGAAGCGTCTGCGTTGGGTCACCGTAAAGGTTCAGATTGGGAATGTATTTGCTTGCAATGACTGAAAACACTTTGCGTTCATACGACGCCAAACAGAGCGCGGCATTTTCGGATCGCTTGCCGATTTGGAAGATTTCGGGCTGTTGGTAAAGGCGATGCACGATAACTCGGTCATAATAGAAAGACTGTTTCACAAATGGGCGATACGCCGCAAATGTAAGATGTTTGCCATCGTAAACCAAGTCTGAATCCCTGGTCAAATGATCTTCCAATTCGCTTGTCCACTTGATTGAGCGATCAACAAAATCATTCACCGCGATTTTCTTTTTGGATTTCTTCCATCGTTCTTTTTCGGCGGCAAATACATCGCAGAAGAAGCGGACTTTCTTTTTCAAAGTGCTTTGGTCAAAATCGTAAACCCACTCGTCGCGGTTTGTTGCAACTCCCAGCGAAAACAATTTGAAAATCGTTTGCTGGCTGGATGTCATTGCGAGGCGCGTAGTTTGCGCCGAAGCAATCTCCGAGTCACTTGGGGATTGCTTCGCCGCTTCGCGGCTCGCAATGACAGACGACGCGGCTTTCGCTTCCTTGCTTGCGACAGGAATAAACGTTTCCCAATCGCTCGCGGCGGCTTGGTTGATCCAATTGTGTTTCTTGTCAGGATGAATTGCCTCGAACTTCAAATCGGCAAATTCATTGTCGCGCAGATACGCTTTCTTCTCCTCCGCGTGCGCGTAATCGGGAACCGCGTTGTAATGAATTCTGCAACCCTTTTCGCCTGCTTTGCGAACGAGAAAGTACACCGCCACGCCCACGCGAATTTGATCGCTGAACACGTTGCCGCCTTCGCGTCGGCGCTGTTCACCGCTTGTGCGCGCGTCGCCTTTCAAGTCAACGACGTAAACATGATTGAATTCGTCCGCGACCACTTTGCGGAATCCGTCATACGTTCGCGCGTCGAGAAATGAATTATTCGAGACGAACGCGATGACGCCGTTCTTGTCCACACGGTCGCTTGCCCAACGCAAAAAGCGCGCGTACATATCGTAGACCTTTGTCTTTTGCGCGGTGCTGTGTTTGATGTACGTTTCCTTGATGCGCTGGTCAACGCCAGGATATTCGCGGTTTTTGTTGTTCTCGTTCTCGTTCAACTGATTCGCGTTGTACGGCGGATTGCCGATGATGACGGAAATCTTGCGCTCGTTCTGCCGCTGGATGCGCTCGGCGTTCTCGTCCACCAGCGCGAAAAAATCTTTTTGGTGTTGTCCGCTTTTTTCAAAACCCAGGTTGTCAAGCGTGTCCACAAAGCAAATGTTTTCGAACGGCGCGTACTCGCCCATCTTTTGCTTGTAGGTGTACTCGATGTTCAGGTTGGCGATATAGTACGGCAGAATCGCGACTTCGTTGCAGTGAATCTCGTCGCGATATTTGTGCGGGAGTTGCTGCGGCGGCAGATACTCGATCAGTTCGGTGATGAACGTCCCCGTGCCCGTCGCGGGATCGAGAATCTCGACGTTCGGATCGCCGAGCGTCTTGCCGAAATGTTTGAACGTGAGATGATCGGCGGCGTGAATCATAAACCGCACGATTTCGTCGGGCGTGTAGACAATGCCGAGGCGGTCGGCGGCTTTGGGGTTGTAGGCGCGGTAGAAATTTTCGTACAGCGCCTTGAGGAATTTTTGTTTTTCGTGGTGATTGTAAATCTGCGCGGCGCGCGCGTTGATCGTTTCGTAGAACGCGGCGATGCGGTCGTGGATGTTGCGCCGCGTCGCGCCGTGATAAAACGTCGCGATCACCTCTTGCAGTTTCCGCGCGATCGCGTTCTCGCGATGAAATTGCGGCTCGTCGAAGACGGTCATAAAAATATCTTCGGTGAGAATGTGTTGGATGATCATTTCGCGCGCGTCCGCCATTTCGACGCGTGGGTTGATCGCCTGCTTGCATAGCTCCAGAAATTCGTTCAACGCGGTTTGGAACGCGGCGTTCGCGGCAAATTGCTCTTCGATGATGCGGCGCAGTTCGTCCGCGAGCGCGGGCACGTCCTCGTTGAATTTCTCAATCGCGCGATGAAACTCGGTGACCTCGACAGGTTCGTACGAAACAAAGCGCGTCAGGATCGCGTCGAGCGCGGCGGCATCGGCAAAATCGGCGCGCGCGATTTCCGCGCCGTTTTGGTACAGCACCGCGGCGCGCGAATCTTCAAAGAGGATGTTGGTGCTGGGATAACCTTTGGCGAATTTCGCGGCGATTTCGGTGGCGAGGTCGTCCTTTTCGTCTTTCGATTCCCAATAGCCCCAATCTTGACGCAACGCGTCTTTGAGTGTGCCATCGGGAATCACGCGCTTGCCGCGCGTGTGGAGTTCAACCTCGGGGACAAGCAAAAGATTTTTGCTCTGCGCGTATGCTTCAAGCAAATCCTGAAATGGCTTGCGGAGTGTGGCTTCGTTCCGCGAGCCGCCATAGCGGATGATCTTGTCAACTTGCGCGTGATATTGCTGGATGAGTTGGAGAGACATTTTTCAGTGACGTGAGAACCGATGAACTGTGTGCTCAGGCGCAAAGAAAATCTGCGCCTATGTTTCGAGCGCCAACGCGCGCCGCAAGCGCCGATCCACTTCGGCGAGGTCGCGCGCGGTCAACGCGCCGATGCGATATTCGACGCGCGCTGGCGAAAGTGTAAACAGCACAGTTTTGCTCGCGGACGGATAGCGCAACCCTGCCTCTGCCCAATCTGAGAGAACATAGTCGGTGGGATTTGTCGCCGCGCTGATCTTTGTCGTGATGGCGACAAGCAGCAAGTCGGGTTCAGTCTTGTGATAGAGATCGCTGCTGACGACGATAGCAGGGCGTACCTTGGTCGTGCCGAGATCGCTGAACGGAAATGGGACGAGGATAACATCACCGCGCCGGTACGGCATAGAGTTCTCTCCAGTTATCGTATGCGGCGTCCGCGTCATTGTCCCACACCTGACGCAGCGCGTTTTCGGAAAGCAAGGCAAAACCGCGTCGCTCGGCGTTCTCGTCCAGCAATTCGGTCAGACTGAAAAGAATGTCTAACGCTTTTTCAACCACGCGGTCCTCGCTGATGCCGTGACCGATTGCGAACTGATTCAGTCTATCCATACGGTCGGACGAAATTGCGAAACGTTTTTCAACTGTCAAGGGGAGGGTGCTCATCTCGGAATCTCCTTATCGCTCGCGATCTGCCCGGATCAAATCCACGCTATCCGCCGTTTCACCGTGCTTGGCGAACAGGCGCTCGCGCAACGCGTCAATCTGTTGAATCGTTTCGCGACGGGCGCGCCAGGTTTCGAAAGATTGACGAATCAAATCTTCAAGGTTGTCAAGTCCGCGCTCGTGGGCAGTGGCTTGCAATTGCGAATACAATGTCTCGGAGATCACAAGTGTCTGGCTCATTATCAAACTCACTTTCTATGGTTGCGAATCTTTGTCGCCATTGCCCATATTATAGCACGAACGATGCGAGACGCAAACGGCATTCCGCGTGTTTGTCGCCCCTGCTTTGTTGTGCTACAATGCGCGGCGTAAAGGTGAGGCGGAACAATGGTCGAAATTGGCAATCGCCAAAGTTTCAAAGATCGTGACGCATGGCGCGCGTGGCTGGCGAAAAATCACGCGCGCGCAAACGAGTTGTGGCTCGTGCTGTACAAAAAGCACACGCGCCAACCGACCGTCGCGTACGGCGATGCGGTGGAAGAGGCGTTGTGCTTTGGCTGGATTGATGGCATCGTCAAAACGATTGACGACGAAAAATACGCGATTCGTTTTTGCCCGCGCCGCCGCGGCAGTATCTGGTCGGAACCGAACAAGCGGCGCGTCGCGAAAATGATCGCGCAAGGACGGATGACGGACATCGGCTTGGCGAAAATCGAGGAAGCGAAGCAGAACGGCGAATGGGGCAAAGCGGCGCGCCGCGAAGACGTGACCGCTCTGCCGCGTGAATTCAAACACGCGCTTGAAGCCAACGAACGCGCGCGCGAAAATTTTGAACGACTCGCACCGTCGCACAAGCGACAGTACATCGGTTGGATCGCGGATGCCAAGCGCGACGAGACGCGCCAAAGACGAATTGACGCGGCGATCAAGATGTTGAAAGAAAACAAGAAACTGGGAATTGATACGCGGATGACGACGAACGAGCGCGGCAAAGGATAAAATCGAAATGGCGGACTGGGAGTGGCTTTACGCGTCGTCGGTCACGCTGGGTCTGGGAATTCTCGTCGCGCTGTTGGTCGCCGCAATCGTTTCGTTGCAAGAAGGGGAGCGCCGCGCAGCCAGGCGGCTGGTGGGATTGGCAATCGCGCTTGCCGCGCCGTACTGGATAGTGGGTTTGTTCGACTTGCCCTATCGGGCTGTGCTTGCTGCGGTACTGCTGGCTCTTGCCGTTTTGATTTCGCTCATCTTGCTCGCGCCGACCGGCGCGCAAAGTTTAGCGGCGGACGATACGCCGTCGCGCCGAATTGACGAGCGCGATATAATGTTTTCGCGTTATCGTTTGGAAATTGGATCGGAACATTTCGACGATTACTACCGGCGCAACCCCGGCAAGAAAGAATCGGACGACAAGTTCAGAGCCAAACCCGGACTGTTGCGCCGGGGCGCGTCGTTTCACGATCCGGTTTTGTTCGCCGCCGCCGAAGCAAGTTTTTCCGCGGTCGCCGCGTTCCATCCACTGCTCGATCGCGATTTCGCCGGCGCGGCATTGCTGCACGCGCCGACGGAACAGATGACGCGCTTTGTCAAACGCTGGGCCAAGAAACTCGGCGCGTTCTCCGTTGGGATCGCGGAACTGAAAGCGTATCATTTGTACAGTCACATCGGACGCGGCGCGCGCTATGGCGAACCTGTGGAGCTGGCGCACCAGTCCGCCGTCGCGCTAACCGTCGAAATGGACAAGGCGTCGCTCGATTATGCGCCCCTGGGTCCGACGGTAATGGAATCTGCCCAACAATATCTTGCCGTCGGCGCGATCGCGGTGCAGTTGGCAGAATTTATTCGCGGCTTGGGATACTCGGCGCGCGCGCACATTGACGGCAGCTATCGCGTCGTATGCCCTTTGGTTGCGCGCGATGCGGGGCTCGGCGAAATCGGTCGGATGGGCTTGCTGATGACGCCGGCAATCGGGCCGCGCGTTCGACTGGCGGTTGTGACAACTGACTTGCCGCTGGCGCCTGATTCCAGGCGCGCGGATGCTGCGCTGATTGATTTTTGCACGCATTGTAAAAAATGCGCCGAGGTTTGCCCGAGCCGCGCGATTCCCTTCGATGATCGGAAAGAACGGGACGGCGTCAAACGATGGCAAATCAATTCAGAAGCATGTTTTGCTTTTTGGTGCGCGGTCGGAACCGACTGCGGGCGTTGTCTGCGCGTCTGCCCGTACTCGCATCCCGATAATTGGTTGCACAACGTCGTCCGTTCCGGCGTGAAAAACTCGGCGCGCTTTCGCGCGGTCGCGCTCGCAATGGACGATTTTCTGTACGGCAGAAGACCAGCGCCGCGCTCCTTGCCGGAATGGCTGCGCGTGACCGAGACCGCGCACGCACGGGAACGTCATTCGCCGCACACAACGGCGTGAACAGCACTCGTGAGTGAAACCAATATGCCAGACGAACGATCGCGCTCGCGTAAAATCTGCGGCACCTACGCGCTCGTCCTCTACGTTGCGCGCGGGCAAACGATTCGCATCGGCAAACTCGGCGCGTTCAAGTTTCCGCGCGGCTATTACATTTATGTCGGCAGCGCGCTCAATGGCTTGTCGGCGCGGCTGGCGCGGCATTTGCGTCCGGACAAAAAACGCTTTTGGCACATTGACTATTTGCTAGAGCGCGCGACGATCAAACAAGTGTGGACGCATCAAGGCGCCGAGCGATTGGAATGTGTGTGGGCGCGCGCCGCGCTCGCGTTGCCGCGCGCCCGAATCATCGCGCCGCGTTTTGGCGCGAGCGATTGTGCTTGCCCCGCGCACCTGATTTATTTTGGCGCGGCGTTGCCCAAGTTTGGTAGGTAGGGACGCAATTCGATTGCGCTCCTACGCTCTCATCACGCAAATCGAATTTGCGAAAATAGCGCGCTTGTGCTAAACTAACCTCGCAGTGCCCCTGTAGCTCAGTGGATTAGAGCAGCGGCCTCCGGAGCCGTGCGCGCGAGTTCGAGTCTCGCCAGGGGTACTTTTTTTTGTTTGGTGGTATCGCGTAATCGGCAAAGCGATTGCCCGCGATTTTTGAAATTATTCTGAGGCGTGCTATAATGCGCGTCAAGTGAGGTATCGAATGATGTGGCGTAAGAAAATTTTCCGGCTCGCGATTTTTCTCGCAATGAACGCCCTTGCGCTGAACGCGTTGCCCGCGTCGGCGTGCGATCCAGGGGGCGATCATTTGGCGAATGGATCGAAAGATCCGCGTTGTCGAATGGTGTTGCCTGCCGCGCGCGCGGTGCCATCGCCGCGCGCCGCGCTTGCCAGCGCGGGTAGTCCGGTGATCGGCGCGGCGGATTATTCCGCCAGCCCGGTGTGTTTTTTGCCGGACGGGTCGTTGGCGACGAACGCGCTTGGCATCGGCGAAGGGTGTCCGCCGCCGTTTCTGCCGCCGCGCGCGATCAAAACGCCAGCCCCGGCGATTGCGGCGAATGTTCCGGTGACGGCAACCGCAGTGGCAAAAGCCGCACCCAAAGGCGATTCGCCGTATACGGCGCGCACGATGACGGGCGAATGGGAAACGATTCAGCCCCGCGGACAGGTGTGGTATCGCATCAATAACGAGAATAATTTTTATCTCGATATTTGGATGGACACCTATGGTCGCCCCGGCGTCGTGTTCAGCGTCTATTCGCCGGAACAGACCAACAATCTTTCCGTCAGCACCGTGCCCAAAGGTCGGAGCGGACCTGCCAAAGAAAGTGGGCACGATTGGGCGTGGCGCGGCGCGCAAGCCAGCGGCATTTGGCACGCGTTGGTTGTGAACACAACTACGACGCCGATGCAATATCGCATCCACTATAAACAATCCACCGAAAATCGCGTCTGCCACAGTTATTGGGAATACCTGCCGACCGGAGAGTACGTGTACTGGACGGCGTGCCGGTGAAACATCCTGCGATCGTTTTCGCGCAAAGGTGATCTTGCCAAAATCACCGGATAAAGGTATACTATAGGCGCGATCGATCATCCTGAGATTGTCAGTCGCACGTCGGAGTGCGATCTTGGATTATTCCGTTCCGCCGGTTCGTTCACTAGCGCGTCATCGCGCCAGAGCTGGGGGTTTCTACGTTGATGATTCGGAGACCTGCCGGAATGACGTTGGCGTGAACAACGGGCGAGCGGGGTAAAATACCTCTTTACGTTCAAAGGAGATACGTATGGCAAGCGTCACGTATGAAAGTGTGACCAAGCAGTTCGGCGATGTCAAGGCGGTCAACGATCTGAACCTTGACATCAAGGACAAGGAATTCCTCGTCCTGGTCGGTCCTTCCGGTTGCGGCAAGACGACCGCGTTGCGGCTCTTGGCGGGCTTGGAGGAAATTTCGTCGGGGAACATCAAGATCGGCGAGCGCATCGTCAACGACGTTGCGCCCAAAGATCGCGACATTGCGATGGTGTTCCAATCGTACGCGCTCTATCCGCATATGAGCGTCTACGACAACATGGCGTTCGGTCTGCGCCTGCGGAAAACCCCCAAGACCGAAATCGATCGGCGCGTGAAAGAAGCGGCGGGCATTCTAGGCATCGGTGAGTTGTTGCAGCGCAAGCCCAAGCAACTCTCCGGCGGTCAGCGCCAGCGCGTCGCGCTCGGGCGCGCGATCGTGCGCGAGCCCAAAGTCTTCTTGATGGACGAGCCGCTCTCCAACCTCGACGCGAAACTGCGCGTGCAAACCCGCGCCGAAATTTCCAAACTGCACCAGCGTTTGGAGACGACGTTCATCTACGTCACGCACGATCAGACCGAAGCGATGACGATGGGGACGCGCATCGCGGTGATGAACTTTGGCTTGCTGCAACAACTCGACACGCCGCAGCACCTGTACGATTTCCCCGCGAACAAATTCGTCGCCGGATTCATCGGCTCGCCTGCGATGAATTTCTTCGACGCGAAGATCACCGGCGCGCGCGATGATTTGAAGATCGACGCCGGCAGTTTCCAGCTGCCCGCGCCGGCTAATCGGCGTGACAAACTGGCGCCGTACATCGGCAAGGACGTCACGATGGGGATTCGCCCGGAAGATGTGCACGATTCCGATTACATTCCCGGTCAGATGAGCACGTCGGTGATCGGCGCGCAGGTGGACGTGATGGAGCCGATGGGTAGCGAAATCTACCTGTATTTGTTGAGCGGCAAACATTCGTTCATCGCACGCGTCGATCCGCGCAGTCAGGGTCGCCCGGGCAAAAAATTGGACGTGGCGATCAATCTCGATCACGTTCAGTTCTTCGACAAGCAAACGGAACAGGCGATTCGCTAACCGGCGACAAGTTCGAGATGAGAAACAGGTACACAGGTGATTGCCTGTGTACCTGTTGTTGTGTTTGAGGGGCAGATGGAAATTCGAGAGGGCGCGTTGACCGATCTCAATGCGTGCTTGGCGCTGGACGCCACATTCGAAACGGAATACGTTTGGCAGATGGACGAGCGCGCCAGCAACGGCGCGATTTCCATCGGATTTCGCCTCACGCGCTTGCCGCGCCCGATGAAAGTGACCGGCATCATCGCAGGCGACGAAATCGCGCAGCACTTTTTGAGCGGCGGCGCGCTCTTCATCGCGGAGGATGGCGGCAAGGTTTGCGGATTTGTGGACGTGACGGAAAGCGCGTGGAATCAGACCGCGACGATCAACAATCTCGCGGTCGCGCCGGCGTACCGGCGGCGCGGCGTTGGAACGCGCTTATTGCGCGCCGCGTTGGAGTGGGCGCGACAGAAAAAATCGCGCGCGGTCTTGCTCGACACACCGACGAAGGCGCATCCCGCGATTTGTTTGTACCAGAAAATGGGTTTTGCTTTTTGCGGCTTTAACGATCAGTTGTATCCCAACCGCGATATTGCATTGTTCTTCGCGTTGAGTTTGCGCTAGAATGTCCCCGTGTCATTGCGAGGCGCGGTTTTTGCGCCGAAGCAATCCCCAATTCGCAGAGTGGAGATTGCTTCGCTTCGCTCGCAATGACACAACGAGGTATCCCTATGCCAAAACGAATCGGCTTGCTCACCGGCGGCGGCGACGCGCCGGGTCAAAACGTCTGCTTGAAAGCGCTCGTCTATGGCGCGCTCGATCACGGGAGTGAAGTGATCGGCATTCGCAAGGGCTGGGAGGGCTTGTTGCATTTCAATCCCGCCGATCCTTCCACGCACGGCGAAAACACGATGCCGCTGACCAAATTGCGCGTGCGCGATATCGATCGAATGGCGGGCGCGTTTCTCCACTCCAGCCGGATCGATCCGGGCGCGGTGGCGTCCGCGCAAATGCCGGCGTTTCTGCGCGCGCCTCACTCCGGCGCAGGACAGTTCGATCTCACCGATCACGTCAAGCGCGCGATCGGGACGCTGGGCTTGGACGCGCTGATCGTTTTGGGCGATCGCGGCGCGTTGCAGTACGCCGCGCGCCTGAACCAGGAAGGTGTGCCGATCATCGGCATTCCCAAGACGGTACATAACGACGTGAACGGCAGCGATTACGCGCTCGGCTTTTCGACTGCGCTCGCGCGCGGCGTGCGTTTCGTCCAAGAGATGCGCGCAATGGCTGGCTCGCGCGAAGAAATCGCCGTGATCGAAGTGCTGGGACGCACGACCGGCTTGACGACGATGCTCATTTCATTTTTGGCAGGTGCGGATCGGACGCTCGTTCCCGAAGTTCCGTTCGATCCGGAACGGCTGGCGGAATTGCTGCTCGAAGACAAACGACGCAACCCGGCAAACTATGCCATCCTCGTGATGAGCGAAGCGTCCGCGCTCGATCCGGACAAGGTGTCCAAGTATTTGCCCGAATTGTCGCGCCTGGCGAATTCGCGCATTTTGGCGGAAGCGGCGCAAGGTAGTCAACAAGGATTGACGCCGGACGCGATCGTGTTTGAATTGGTGCAAGACCTGGGCTCGCGCGTCGGCGGCAGCGGCGCGGTCGTGACCGAGATGCTGGAAAATATCACAAAGCAACGGATGTTGTTCCAGCCGCTTTCGTATCTGATTCGAACCGGTGAACCCGACGGTCAAGATTTGCTCGGCGCGATGAATTTTGCGATGTACGCGATTCGGTTGTTCGCGCAAAACAAAACGGGACGATTGATCGCGTATCGGCAGGGTGAAAATTATGCGGATTTGCCGCTCGGCGTCGTGACAGAAGCGGCGGGTAATATCAACGTCGCCGACTTTTACGACGCGGCAGGGTATTGCGCGAAACCGGAAATCATCTGGGCGGCGCGCGTGTAAAGGATGAAGGCGGAAGGATGAAGGATGAACAATGACAAATGAGCAAATGACAAATGACAAAAAGGTTTCATCTTTCATCTTTCATCCTTCATCTTTTGGAGTGTGATTATGACCGATGCGAAAAACGTGACACCCATAGTTGAGATACGCGATGTCGTCAAGAGTTTTCCGGTCGGCGGCGCGACGATCACGATTCTCAAAGGCGTATCGTTCAAAGTGCGCGCGGGCGAATTCGTTTCGATTGTCGGTCCCTCGGGCAACGGCAAATCTACGTTGTTGAATATGATCACCGGCATCGATCGTCCGACGAGCGGCGAGATCATCGTCACCGGCAAACAGGTTCACAAAATGAGTGAAGATAGTTTGGCGGCGTGGCGCGGCGAAAACGTCGGCATCATTTTCCAATTTTTTCAAATGTTGCCGGCGCTGAGCATTCTGCAAAACGTGATCCTGCCGATGGATTTGGCGAGCAAGTACTCGCCGCAAGAGCGGCGCGAACGCGCGTTGCATCTGCTCGAAATTGTCGGGATGGCGGATCAGGCGCACAAACTTCCGGCGATGGTTTCGGGTGGACAGCAGCAACGCGCGGCGATTGCGCGCGCGCTCGCGAACGATCCGCCGCTCCTCATCGGCGACGAGCCGACGGGTAATCTCGATTCGCGCAACTCGCAGGATGTTTTCGATCTGTTCGAGAATGTGGTAAGTCAAGGCAAGACGATGTTGATGGTCACGCACGATAAAGAACTCGCGCGGCGCGTCCCCCGCGTCGTCGAAATTCTCGACGGCAAGATCACGCGCGACGAATACGTCGGGCGACCGGGTTGGGCGGGCTATTAGTGGGTGGTGGACAGTGGGCAGTGGACAGCGAATTCTCTGATCACTGTCCACTGCCCACTGAGCACTGAACTTATGAGCGTCATTTGGGCTAAAGTCTGGTTCGATCTCTGGCATATGAAATCGCGCACGCTGTTGGTGGTGCTAAGCATCGCGGCGGGCGTGTTTGCCATTGGCGCGATGTTCGGAATGTCAGACCAGTTGCTTTCGACGATGGACGCGGCGCATCAAGCGGTCGTCCCCGCGCACGTCAAAATTTCGCTGGACACGTTCATCGATCGCGATACGGCGCGCTTTGTGAAAAATGTGCCCGGCGTCGAAAACGCGCAACCGTTCGTCCAGATGCCGGTGCGCTACAAAGTTCGCGCCGAAGATCCGTGGAAGAATGGCATCGTCTATATTCTCGACAATTACGACAATCAGATTTACGAACTGATCCAGCTGAAAGAAGGACGCTGGCCCCAACGCAACGACATCGGCATCGAGCGACTGGCGGCGCAGCACTTGGGCAAAGAGATCGGCAACAACTTGATCTTCGAGATCAACGATTCGGAACGGGTCTTGCCGATCTCTGGAAAAATCCGCCATCCCTTCGTGCCGCCGCCCGCGTTTCTCGATCTGTTATTTTTCTTTATGGATTCGGAGGGCGCGGCGCGGCTCAACGTGCCGCAAAGCAAATTCAACGCGCTGTTGATTCGCGTCACGCCGTACAGCGAAGAGCGCGCCAAAGAAGCGACGACGCTGATCAAGGAGCGCTTTGCCAAATTGGGGATCGGCGTCGTTTCAACCCAGTATCAGGATCCGGACAAACATTGGGGACGAATGTTTATGGAGGCGTTCACCGTCGTCCTCCAAGTGCTGGCAGTTGTCTCGTTGCTGATGAGTGTCATCCTGGTGTACAACACCTTGAGCGCGCTGATCACGCAACAAACGAATCAAATCGGCATCCTCAAGGCGCTTGGCGGCGGCTCGCGCACGATTGCGAAAATTTATTTGTCGGCGGTGTTGATCTACGGCGCGCTCGCGTTGCTGATCGCCGTGCCGTCGGGCGCATTTCTTGCGTTCGGGATCGCGCAATCGTTTTTGGATTTGTTCAACATTGATTACAAAGAGTTTCGCGTTTCGGATACGGCGATCCTGTTTCAGATCGTTGCCGCGCTCGGCGTGCCGTTGCTTGCCGCGCTGATCCCGGTCGCGCAAGGCGCGGCGATCACGGTGCGTCAAGCGATCGCGAGTTACGGCTTGGGCGGTGATTTCGGATCGAGCCGCTTGGATCGTTGGATTGAACAAATCGGCGCGCGCTTTTTGCCGTCGCATTACGCGACCGCGCTCGGCAATCTCTTTCGCCGCAAAGGGCGGCTCGTGCTGACCTTGTTCGTGCTGGTGATGGCAGGCGCGATGTTCTTGATGGTGCAATCGCTCAACTCTTCGATTGACGCGACGATGGAAAAAATTTACGCGCAACGGCGCTACGACATCACGATCGAATTCGGCGGCAATCCGCGCATCGATCGCGCCGTCGAAATCGCGCAATCGGTCGAAGGAGTGGAAAAAGCCGAAGTGCGATTTACTCATTCGGCGAATTTGATCGTCGGCGGCAAGCGCGTGAAAGAAGCGGGCTTGGGCGGGACCTTGCAAGGCGCGCCGACGGGGAGTGATTTTTTCGAGCCGTTTATGTTGGCGGGACGCTGGTTGCAACCCGGCGATGATCGCGCGATCGTCATCACCAAAGATATGGCGAAAAAAGGCGGCGTGGATGTCGGGGATACGGTCACGCTCGATCTGGGCGAACTGGGAAAGGACGATTGGCAGATTGTCGGTTTGTACGATCCGGTCTTTGCGGGCGGTTTCAATCCTGATATAATTTACGCGCCGTTGGACGCGGTGTTCGATTCGACCAATCGTTATTTTCGCGGCAATGTGATGTTGGTGCGGACGCGTCAGCACGATGAAAATTTCGTCAGCCCGATCAATCGTCAGATCAAAGATTTGTTCGAAACGCGCGGCATCAAAGTCGTCCTGAGTCAGACCGAGCCCGAAAATAAAAGGACGAACGATTTTCAATTCGGGATCATCACCAGTTTTATGCTCGTGTTGGCGGTTCTGATCGCGATTGTCGGCGGGATCGCGCTGATGGGCGCGCTTTCGATCAGCGTCGTCGAGCGGACGAAAGAGATCGGCGTGTTGCGCGCCGTCGGCGCGCGCACGCGGACGATCCTGGGAATGTTCGTGATGGAAGGCGTTCTGCAAGGCGTGATCAGTTGGCTGATCGCGGTGCCGTTCTCGTTTCTGATCGCGCAACCGATGGCGAGCGTGTTGGGCAAGGTGATGTTCAGCGCGGATTTGACTTTTCGCTTCAACTACGCCGCGGTCGTCGTCTGGCTCGTCATCGTGCTTGTCATTTCGACGATCGCTTCGGTGTTGCCCGCGCGCAACGCGACGCGGATCAGCGTGCGCGATAGTTTGGCGTACGCGTAAAATCAGTAGGGGCGACCGCCGGTCGCCCCTACGTTTTCTACCCCACAATTTTTCTCAACACATCCGGCTTGTTCGTGATAATTCCATCCACGCCAAGATCGATCAAGCGTTTGGTTTCCTCCGGATCGTCCACTGTCCACGTATTGACCTTGTAGCCCTTGCCGCGCGCCCACGCTATAAACTCGCGCGTGATCATCGAAAAGTGCGGATGCAGCGCGGTTGGATGCGCGAGCGGACGGAGCCACGCGCGGCGCAAGTAAATCGGCAGGTTGGGGCGATAGAGCAAGCCGCGCGGAATGCGCGGAGCGAGTTGGTACATTCGGCGCAGCGCGAGCGGATTGAACGACGAGACCATCACGCGGTCGAGCGCGCCCGCATTTTCGATTGCCGCGAGCGTTGCCGCTTCGACGCCATCGGTTTGCAGGTTGAAATTTTTCAATTCGATGTTGACGATGCCGCGCGCGCCGACGGCGCGCAAAACCGCTTCGAGCGTCGGAATTTTTTCGCCGCGATATTTTTCCATCTGGTTACTCGCGTCGAGTTGTTGCGTCTGGGCGAGTGTCAGTTGATTGATCGCGCCGCGCCCGTTCGTCGTGCGATCCACCGTGTCGTCGTGCAAGACCACGGGGACACCGTCTTGCGTGAGCGACACGTCGAGTTCGATTCCATCCGCGCCCATTTCAAACGCGAGGGTGAACGCGGACAATGTGTTTTCGGGCGCGTACGCGCTGGCGCCGCGATGTGCGATGACGAGTGGTTTCATTTGTGGAATCTATTTGCTCCTGAAAGAATATGACCGCCGACGGACGACCGCCGACTGCCGCGAATTGTTATGTGCTCTTGGTTCTTTCCGCGCTTTCGGGTTTCTTATCCCAACGCGCGCACAATATCGCCCGTGTAAATCGCGTTCGGTTTCGCTTCGCAACCCGCCCAGCACCCAGGACACTTGCGAACGACCGCGCGCTGTTGCTGTGCGGTTTCGTTATACCAAACTTGCTCCAGCGATTGCGCGCGCAAATTGCCGACGACAGTTGGATAGTAGACGCACGTGACGACATCGCCGTTCGGCATCAGGCGGATGTGATTGTGCAATTCGATGCACGCGGGCTTGGGCGATTCGATGTTGTGCAGCAAACGATTCTTCAGCCCGCGCAAATAATATTTTTGCACGATCCATTCCGGAAGATCGCGAATGCCGTCGCGTGTATCGAGTTGCTCGAAAATATGGTCGAGTTGTTCGGGCGTGAAATCGGACATTGAAACCGATTTCATATCGGGCACATCTTTTTCCTTGTCGGTGTTGAGCCGATAGAGCGTGTAATGATCGGTTGCAATCGCGTAATGCACGCTCACGCCGAGTTTTGCCATCTCGTCGCGCAACGGCGCGATGTGATCCCAATTGCGATCCGTGATCGTCTGATTGACGCCGATGTAAAACCCGTACTTGTCGCGCAGTGCGACCACCGCGCGCAACGTTCGCATCGCCTTGTCGTACAGACCGCGATAGCCGCGAATTTCGTCGTGGCGCGCGCCCACCGCGTCAATCGAAAATTTCAGGTGCAGTTTTTTCGATCCAACCGCTTTGACGTACTCGACGATGCGTTCGGTCATCACGCCCGCCGTCGTGACGTGGATCACCGTCGGATTGTTCGTCTCACTGATCGCGCGCGTGATCGCGGTGAGGTCTTGCCGCAGGAACGGCTCGCCGCCGGTGATGCGGAGCGAATCGAGATGCGGAATCTGCGCGAACACGCGGCGAATTTCGTCCACGCTCATATCGTCGTGATCTTTTTTCTTCCACACGTCGCACATAAAGCAGCGCAGATTACAGCGCCACGTCACGATGAACGTGCACATATTCGGCAGTTCGACGCGTCCGATTTTATTATTCACCACCGCGCGCGCGATGTTGACGTATGTTTTGAGTGCCATCACAATCCTGGTTCAAAGTTCAAGGTTGCCTTTGAACCTTGAACCTTGAACCTCGAACCTCTAACCCTGAACTTTGAACTCATTCGTATTTTTCCCGCCGGATCGCGCTCACCTGATCTGCGAGAATCCCGAACATAAACACGATTACCGATGAGAGCATCACGAGCATCGCGCCGGTCGGAATGTGAAACGCGGGGGTGATGCCGGAGGTGTAGCGAAAAATTCCAGAGCCGATCCAGTACACGACGCCAAGCAGAAACAACGCGATGCTCGTCGGCAGAAACACCTTGATCGGATCGAACAGCGCGATGATGCGGATGATCAGCAGCAACGTATTGATTCCATCGCGAATTGGATTGACGGTGCTTGTGCCAACGCGCGGCGTCGTCGTGATCGGCACGTAGGCGATGTTGTAACCCTCTTTGAACAGCGCGAGTGTCAGCGTCGTCGTAAACGAAAAACCGTTTGGTAAAATGCGCAAGAACAATTTCGCGACCTCTTTGCGAAACGCGCGAAAACCTGAATTCAAATCGGGAATATTCGTCTCGGCAAGATAGTTGGCGACCTTGGACAGAATCCACTTGCCGGGGCGTCGCAGCAACGGCGCGTGCGATCCCTTGCCGCGCGCGCCGACGACCATCTCGTTGTCCGCCATCGCGTCGATCAATCGTTGGATGTGCGCCGCGTTGTGCTCGCCGTCCGAATCCATCATCACCACGATGTCGCCGGACGCCGCGCGAATGCCGGTCTTGAGCGCCGCGCCGTAGCCCTTGTTGACGCGATGCCGAATCACGCGCACACCCGCGCGCTCGGCAATCTCGGCAGTACGATCCGGCGAGCCATCGTCAATCACGATAATTTCGGCGCGGTCGCGCCACGCGCGCAAACCTTCCAGCACATTGCCGATACTTGCCTCGACATTGTACGCGGGAATGATAATCGAAATTGCGAATTGCGAATTGCGAATTTCAGATTGCATCAACGATATGCCTCGCGACGATGCTTGACGCGATAGACTGTTACCATTTGGTTCGCATCGTCAATTTCGTAGAGAATGCGATAAACGCCAACGCGCAAACTGAAGATTTCTTCCCTCTTGAGTTTCTTGGAATCTTGGGGGCGGGGATTTGCCTGCAAGCCATCAATGTGTTGACTGATCAAGCGCGCATAATCGTTTGGCAAACTTTCGATATCCTTGATCACGCGGCGCAGGATTCGAATGTTATACATCTTTGCCTGCCGCGCAAAGTTCTTGCTTGGCTATGTTCCACTCGACGGCGGGTTCTTTGAATTCACGCAGACGGTGTACTTCTTCAGCGTCTTCCAAATCTTCCAGCAGAGTCAACAACTCTTCCCAGATCGCCCAATCTACCACAACCGCTTTCTTATCACCGTTTGCATCAATTACAAAGCGGGCTTGCTTGACAAGTTCAGCAACGCTCATCTTTGCTCTCCTTTTTCGCTTTTGACTTGCGCCAGCACGTACCGATGATGTGCCCAAATCGCTTTGACTTGCCACGGTAGCGGCGCGCGTTCCAAAAACGTATAACGATCGATCATTGGCTTGAGTTCGGGGCGGCGACCCAGGTAGTAATCCATCGTGCTCCAATTCCAACCCGCGCCCGTAAATTGCGCGTCCATTTTTTTCGATTTGATCCTCAGTCGTTTTAGCACTTGCGCGGCCGGCATCACCGTATCGGGCCACGGCGGCACATCGAGTACGCCCTCGTCACAAATCACTAATCCCGAATCCCGAATCACTTTTTTGATCCGATTGATGTCCGCCCAACTTTCGTCCACGTACTTCACAAAATCGCGTTCGAGCAAATATTTTCGCATCAAGTAGCCGACTTGCACCCGATTTGGCATCGCGACGAAAACGAGTTTGCGCGAAACGCGCGCGAGTTCGCGCAACAGCGCGTCCGCGTTCGGCAGGTACCACAACGCCGCCCACTCCCACGCGAGATCGAACGCGTGGTCGTCGAACGGCAAGCGCGCGAAATCGGTGTGGTGGACGAACGTCGCGCGCAAATTCAACTCGCCCCAGATGCGTTCGACGCCGCGCAGGCGTTCCGCGTTTTCGTCCACGAGCGTGACCGCGCAACCGCGCTGCGCGAGCCGCACGCTGTTGATGCCGCTCACACCTGCCATACCAAAAATCGGCGCTTCAAGAACGGTGTGAATGTTGTGCTGGCTGACGATGCGGTCGAGATAGTCGTTGAGGACGAGGCGTTCGTAGACGAGCCCGAGACCTTCGTTGTAATCGGTGAGATATTTTTGCCAGCGTTCGGTAGGCAAAGGTTGGATGTTTTTCATCGGAGAAATAGTTTACACGATTTTGCGCGATTTGTCGAACGGGGTGCGTTGTCATTTCGAGCGAAGCGAGAAATCTCATGTTGCCAAACACGAGATTTCTCGACGCGAAACTTGCCCTGAGCGCAGTCGAAGGAAACGCGTCTCGAAATGACAGTCCGCGGCGCTACGGCGCGATTTCGATCTTGGTGATTTTGATCAGGTCTTGCGCGTCGAATCCAACCGCGAGTGTGTATGCGCCGACCGGCAGATCGCGCAGGTCGTAGTAAGCTTTCAGCGTTTCACCTTGTTTCCACTCGCGCGTCGGATAGAACGGGATGGGCGCGACTTGCCACGTTTGCACGATCTGGTCTGACGGATCAACAAGCGCGAACAGCAACGTCAAATCCGCGCCGACATCCTTGTGCGCAACGAAGACGAGATTGCCGCCGATTGGTTCTCCCGCGCGATACCGGCCGCCGAATCCGCCATAGCCCCACATTTCGATTTGATCGCTTAGCACGATAGTGAATGAGTGCGCGACGAAAACCTGTTCGCGCGTCAAATTCGTCGCGCGCTCGACCGCGAACGACCCCAGCGCGATTTCATCGCTCGTCGGTGATTTCGTCGCCGCGTCGAGCGTTTGCAGTTTGAGTTGGTACGTGCCGGGCGGCGTGCCGCCGGGAATTTGGATGTTGTGAACCGCGCGCACGTACTCGCCGCGCGCCCATTGCGACGCGGGATACAATCCGCGCACCGGCGGCTCGTCTTTCTGCGTGATGGCGCGTCCTTCCGGATCGTACAGTCGTACGCGCACAAGAAAATCCGTGACGCGATCTTCCGCGCGCCAGACCAGCGTGGCGCGTGCGGTGCGCGTTGGCGCGAGGCGCGTCGCCGGCGCGTACGGTTCGAGCGCGGTCGTGATTTCATAGTGGGCGAGTGTGAGCGCGGAAGTGATCGCGATGTTTTTCGGCGCGGCAGGCGCGTTCGTCTGCGGCTTGTCGCGCACTTCGAGCAGCGGTCCCAGTTGCGCGTACCGATAATCGCCCAGCGGAAGCGCGAGTCCGGGCGCGAGAAAGATCGCGCGCCCATCGGCGAACGCGGCGCGCGCGGCGTCGGTCTGCGGCGCGGCGTCGTACATCGTCCCGACGAGTTGCAGATCGGGGCGGCGGTTTTCGACGCGTTGGAAATAGCGCATCCCGTTCAACTGCCGCCAATCGCCGACGAGGGTGACGTGGTTTGGAATCGGCAGCGAAAATATTTCGTTCCAAAGCGTGTACTCGCGATCGGACTGACTCCAATCCGCCGCGCGCCAGCGCGCGGGCAAGGGCAACACGATCAGCAGCACGAGCACGAGCGCGAACGTCAGGCGCAGGGATTCGAACATTCGCGCGATCGGTGCGGCAAGGTGTGGCGATGCGCTGAAGGCGTAGATGCGATCTTCGAGCGTGTCGATGCCGAGCGCAAACCAGTAGATCAAAAAGAAAAACGGCAACGCAAAATAGCGATCTTGTTCGCTGTTGAAAAATATCGTCCAGGTCGCGTAGATGAATGTGGCGAGTCCCAGGAAACTTGCCAGCCGCGCGGCGCGCGGAACGAAACCCAGGACGCCCAGCGCGATCAAACCCAAGCCAATCACGCCAAACGAATCGAGCAAAAAGCGCGCGAGCGTTTCGAGCGCCGCCAACCAATCGCCGGGCGTGACGCGCACGTAACTACCCACTTCGCTCGCCGAAACTTGCGTGAAAAATCCTTCCAGCGTATTCGAGTACCAGGGCGATCCGTTTCCGAACGCGGGCAGATACAAGTAGAGCAGCAGCGGCGCGGCAAAGGCAATGCCGAGACGAAGCCACGCGCCTGGATGGCGCAACCGATCGAAATCGTCGCGCGTGAACAAGATCAAGATGGCGGGCGCGAGCAAGATGATCGAACGATGATGCGCGAGTCCCAAGCCCAAAACGATCGCGACGGGGATCAGTCCGGCGCGACGCGCGTGCCAACGCAACACCGCATACATCAGCGCGGCAAAGAGGAGCAGATTGAGCGGACTGACTGAAGCGACTCCGGCTTGGCGCCACACGGCGACGTTGGTGGCGAACAGCGCGGTGGCGGTAAACGCGGCGATGGGGCGACGCGTCAATTGCTGCATACTCAAGTAGACGAACATCACTGCGAGCGCGCCGAGGAACACGGAGAGCAAATTCATTCGATACGCGATGTTGCCCAGCGGCAATAACGTGGTGGCGATTTTGCCGAGCGCGAGGTACAGCGGATAGCCGGTGGGATGCGCGATCCCGAGGGTGTACGCGACGTGTTGAAATTCCGCGCTATCGTGTCCGCCGCCGAGCGTGGGACCGGCGGTGCGAAAGTAGAGCGCGCTCGCGGCGACGAAAACGAAAAGTGTGAGAACGCGCGCATCGGCAAGCGCGGTGCGTAAAATATGCGACGGATTCATCAGCGGGCTTTCGCTTCCGGGTCGGCAAAAGTCAGGATCAGTTTGTCGTGATCGAACGCGGCTTTTTTTACGTCGCGCGCGGCAAGGACGCGCGGCAAGATGAGATTGCGGCGAAAATTGCCGATGCTGATCGCGAGTTCGTCGCCGCTGCGCGTCATAGTGACGTCCTCCTTGCCGATGAACGGCAAGCGCAAAGTGAGCGTGTACGCGCCATCCGATTTTTCGATCACCTGGGATTGATCGGCGTAGAAAATCTGCGCGGGGTCGTGCGCGCCGTAGATCGCCTCCGCCATTTTCCGCAACATTTCCACGCCGACGACTTCGTGATCCATCATCGGCACTTTGAAAATCGGCAGCGGCGCGAACGCGTCCTGCACCAGTTGTCCATAGCGCGCTTGCGCGTCTTTCCACGCGTTGAAATATTGATCGCCGACGGCGCTGGGGATGATGCGGTTCGATATGACGAGATCGGTGGCATAGCCGTACAAATTCAAATACGTGTACGTGCGCTGCGCTTCCTTGATCACCATCTTCTCGGGATTCAACACGAGTCGCACCGACGTTTTCTTTTGATCGGTCAAGAGCGCGTGCATCTGGTCGAGTTGCAAGATCAATCCTTTGATGGATTCAAAGACCTGGTCGTCGGGGATCGGAATATCGGCGATACTACGGAGCAAGGGACCGACCATCTTGGCGGTCTGACGTTGAATCGGGAAAATGCGCGACAGATACCACTCGGCGACTTCGGGTAACGAGAGCAAGCGCAACGTTTCGCCGGTCGGCGCGCAATCCACGATGATCACGTCGTACGCGTTGCTGTCGTGCAACAAAACGATCTGCAACAGACTGGCGAGTTCGTCCATCCCGGGCAGAACGCTTGCCTCGTCGGCGATCAGTTCGTTCAGTCCGCGCCACGACAGCACAGTCATCATCCAGTCTTGCACCGTGCCCCAATATTTTTCCATCTGATGCAGCACGTCAATTTCTTGCGCGTGCAAGCGCGGCGCGATTTCAATCGGTTCGTTGCCGATGGTGAGATCGAACGAATCGGCGAGCGAGTGCGCCGCGTCCGTGCTGACGACGATCGTGCGATAACCCAGGTCGGCGCAGCGCAGCGCGGTTGCCGCCGCGACGCTCGTTTTGCCGACGCCGCCTTTGCCGGTGTAAAGCAGAATACGCATTGAGGTCTCCGTGAATGAAGACAAGTAGACAAGTCTCAAGTAGACAGGTAGACACAGTAGATCACAATTCTGTCATGCTGAGCGAAGCGAAGCATCTCGCGAGACGCAAAGCGTTCGGCGCAAAAAACGCGCCTCAGAATGACAATCTGTGATGTACTGAGACAAGTTTTCCTGACGGCGTGATTATATCACAAAATCCATTTTCTTGTTTTCTGGGCTACAGAGTTACTTTGACACGCTCACTGAAAAATGTTATTCTCCCGCGCGATGAAAATCTATTTGACGACGCTCGGCTGCAAATTGAACGAGAGCGAAGTGGAGGCGTGGGCGCGTCGTTTCGCCCGCGCGGGATCGGAGATCGTGGACGACGCGCGCGCCGCCGATCTGATCGTGCTGAATACTTGTACGATCACGCATATCGCCGCGCGCAAGACGCGCCAGCTCGCGCGGCAACTCGCGCGCGCGAATCCACACGCGCGGATCGTGCTGACCGGCTGTTTCGTCAGTATTTCGCCGGAGGACGCGAGCGCGCTGCCCAACGTCGCGCTGGTTCTGCCGAACGCGGAGAAAGATCAACTTGTCGAGCGAATTGCGAATTGCGAATTGTGGAAGCCGTCAGCGATCAGCGATCAGCGATCAGCCCTACGCGATCAGCCATACGCGGTTAGCCAGTCGTGGTTGGACGCGGACGTAGAAACCCAGGTTGCGGGAAGCCAATCTACAGGAGAGGCAGGAAGTAGAAAGCAAATTCATCCTTCATCCTTCATCCTTCATCCTTCTCTTCGTACTCGCGCGTTCGTCAAAATCCAAGACGGCTGCAATCTCGCTTGCGCGTACTGCATCATTCCGCTGGCGCGCGGCGCAGAACGCAGCCGCCCGCGCGTTGAAATCGTTGACGAAGTGAACGCGTTGGTCGGCGCGGGATACCAGGAACTCATTTTGACCGGCGTGCAAATTTCGGCGTATCGCGATGTCATTGCGAGCCCCGCAGGGGCGAAGCAATCCCCAACGAGCGGATTGGAGATTGCTTCGCAAAAAACGCCCGCAATGACACGCGGATTGCGCGATCTGGTCGCGGCGATTCTGGCGGAAACGAACGCGCCGCGTTTGCGCTTGACGAGCATCGCACCGTGGGACGTAGATGACGCGCTGCTCGATGTGTGGCGCGATGCGCGCGTGTGTCGCCATTTGCATTTGTCACTGCAAAGCGGGTGCGACGCGACGCTGCGTCGAATGAAACGACCCTACACGACCGCGCAATTCGCGCGCGCAGTCGAATTGGCGCGCGCGCAAATTCCCGATGTCGGGATTACGACCGATGTGATCGTCGGGTTCCCCGGCGAGACGGACGCCGAGTTCGAGCAATCACTCCGGTTTGTCGAACAAATGCAATTTTCGCGCGCGCACGTCTTTCCGTACTCGAAACGCGAAGGGACGCGCGCGGCGTCTCTGCCGATGCAAGTTGCCGACGCGGTCAAAGCCGCGCGCGCGAAACAAATGCAGGCGATTGCCGATGCGAGTCAACGCGCGTTCGCGCAACGATTCGTCGGACGCGAGTTGAGGGTGTTGTGGGAGACGCGAGAAAAAGATGAAAGCGGAAAAATGAAAGATGAAGAAAATCATCCTTCATCTTTCATCCTTCCTCCTTCGATTTGGTCGGGCTATAGCGACAATTACATTCGCGTCGTCGCGGCGAGTGACGCCGATTTGTACAATCAATTCACCTCCGCGCGCGCGACGCGCGTCACCGACGACGGGGTGATCGCAGTCGTGTGATCCGCGCGCGGATCGATCTTGGCGAATCGAAATTTGGTGCGGACGTCCGCCGGACGCGCCGCGCGTGTCATTGTGCGGTTGAAAAAAAACGTACGGTGAATTCTTTTATTCGCTTTTCATTCGGCATAAAACCCAAACCGATACTTTGCGGAACTTGAATTGCGCCGTTTATTGCCCGGATCGGTGGGTCAACGATGTCTTGGGCATAGTACTTGTCTGATCCGGAGACATCTCCAGAAATGCTAAAGCCGGGCAGACTGCACAGCGCGACATTCGCGGCTCTGCCGATTCCGTACTCGTGCATACCGCCACACCACACAGGTATTCCTTCACGGTAGCAGAGATCGTGAACTCGTTTGGCTTCCAACAAGCCCCCCAAACGACTGACTTTGATGTTGATGATCCGACCACTTTTCAATTCGAGTGCTTTTCGAGCATCTTGTACAGAGTGGATAGATTCGTCCAAGCAGATTGGCGTGCGGAGTTCTCGCTGAAGTTTAGCATGATCGACGATATCATCGTGCGCGAGTGGTTGCTCTATCATTAGCAGATCGAAATCGTCCAATTGTTTGAGTCGAGGGGTATCGGCGAGAGTGTATGCGGAGTTCGCGTCAACCATAAGCAGAATATCTGGATAACGTTCTCGCACTTTTCTGACAACCGCCACGTCTTTTCCAGGAGCGATTTTCAGTTTTATTCGCCGGTATCCTTCATCCAGAAACTGGTCAATCAGACCGAATAGACGATCCGTATCTTGTTCAATCCCCAGACTGACCCCGGACAAAATCTCTTGGCGAGTTCCCCCCAAAACGGAATGGAGTGGTTGTCTGGTTGCTTGTGCGAGAATATCCCAGCAAGCCATTTCTAATCCGGCTTTGGCAAAATTATTCCGCTTGACTTTTCTGTAACAGTTCGTTATCTCTTCAAGATTCGTCCATGGGCGGTCCAGTACGGAAGGGATGAGGAAATCCTTCAGGATATGCCAGCATGTTTCGGTCGTTTCTTCGCAATAGTATGGATCGAGCGGGCTGGCGCATTCTCCCCAGCCGACCAAGCCATCGGCGAATACCTTCACCAAGATGTGTTCCAGATGGTCCTTGCGGCTGGAACTCGTTTCAAATGTGCGCACGAGTTGTAATCGCACGATCAGCAAATCGACGCGGTCTATTTTCATTTTCGCCTCCATGTGTCAGCGGATTCGATCCTCAAGTCGAGGCCGAGGTCGCAACTCTCGCAGTGAACGAGACATATGCAACTGCGACGTTATGCTGACAAACGTTCTAGTAATTCTTTGCTGACTCTTTCGGCAATGAGGTACTTTAGATCACCGTCTTCTCCAACGCCCGTGATGATATACTTGCCTTGTTCGTACCCCAAGTAATTTTGGAAGAACCGGTCCGTTCGATCTCGCACGATTTGTGCCATTTGGGGATTCCGGTTTTGGAAAGAATTCCAATCCGAGGGGATCTCAATCGCAATCGTTACGGGTGGCGCGCTGGTGGGAATAACGGTTTCACCCAGACTGATTCTAGGTATCGTCGAATTGCCCGTCAGGCGCCAGATCGTTGCCCGTTGGGTTACTGAGCAGGCTTCTTTTACGCGTTTGGAAGGGATAAGCCAGGTGATTCCAAAACGAGAGGCGGTGACTTGATTAAGTGCGTTTCTGAACGGATGATGATCGGGATAATGGTCGAATGCGATGGCTTTGAGTCGCCCGAAATTTAGAACCGCGTTCGCATACTGTAGTGGATCAACCGTCCAGTTGACGATGGGAATCCCTTCGCGTAATGCATTTTCAGACTGCTGTTTCTTGAGCATGAGGCCGATGCTATGATTGCGGTGACCAGGCAAGACCCCCATTACCTGAGACTCGACTCGTAGCCCGGTCGAAAATTGCGCTTGCCATTCAGCGGGCAAATTGGAACCCCCGAATTTGTAAAAGCCGAACAGAAAACCTACCGGCGCGCCATTACTGGTCGCGATCAGTGAGGTTGCCAAATTGAAGTTGGAAGCGTGTATGTCGAATGGGTACAAGTCATCGGGTTGGCTCTGCCAGATCTGTTGTTGCAGCGCGCGAATGGACTGGGCTTGTTCGAGATTGGGGCGATCTAATTTCACGCTCTCGGATCGCGTGTGGGCAGGGTGCTGCAAGAACTGGGCTTTCGTAGGTTCATAGAATGTGATGTTACTCTTGCCAACCAATCGTGCAGCGGCGTCCGTCATTTCTTGGGGGGTAACCTGCACATCCGCGTTAGCTTTGTGAAAACGCAGTGTGAACTCTTGGATGTCTCTAGTCAGTGCGCGCGGGAAGAGAAACCCTGCTCCGAAAAAAATATGTTGGTCCCTAAATACAACGACGCGACCTCCGATCTTTGGAAAGGTAGATTTGAGAAAGTGGGGGGGAAATAATTCGGGGTTATGGGGCGCTCCCAATCTGGATCGCAGTTCGTCAATGTGGGCTGACCAATTTACAGATTTGCTGTCAAGTAATTGGGCGTCCAACCGCGTTGTCATTGGCGATTCTCCTTCTTCGGCGTTGCGCCCGAAGAGACCCTCTCTTCCATATTCGCGTAGCGTACTCTTTGTGGGAACCAGGGGCGTTGCGCGATTTGTTGTGCGTTGCGCACGCTAGTACTTTCTGACGCGCCGCGCAACGCGCCGGCAGGATTCGCCCAAACGCGCAATGTCTTGTTCCGTGTGCGCGGTGCTGAGCGCGCCGCCGCCGTGAACGACGTGGACATCGTCGAGCAGGAGCGCGAGCTGGAACAGATGATCGCGCAACTCCACGTCGCAGAGCGTTGGATCGTTCACGTCGTCCGGACTCGACAGCGATTGTTCTTCGTCGTAGGGGAATTGCGGCACCGCCATCGAACTGCCGCGCAAAACATCGTTGGGATGTCCCGTGCAGCGCGCGAAAATTCCTTCCGCCGCGAACGCGTCTTCAATCGTCTGACGCGTTTGCGCGCCGAGTTGCGCGAGGCGCGGATAAATTTCGTTTTCGTGTTCGACCAAGTACGTCAACAAAGTTTTTGCTGCAAGCATCGACGCGGGATGCCCCGAATATGTGCCGCCCATAAAACGCACCTTGCCGCCGCCCTCGCGTCCGCACAATTTCAAAATATCGGCGCGCCCGGCAACTGCCGCGACCGGCATTCCGCCACCCATCGCTTTGGCGAGCGTCGTCAAATCGGGCGTGATGTTGTACAGCGCGCCCAGGTTGCCGGCGCGAAATCGAAAGCCGCTGATCACTTCATCGAGAATCAAAACGACGCCGTACTGATCGCACAACGCGCGCGCGGTTCGCAGATATTCGCCGGTCGCCGGCATAAAACCGCCTGCGCCCATAAACGGCTCGACGATGAAGCAGGCAAGGCGATTGCCGTACTCTTTGAAATGCGCGCGCAGTAGATCGGGATGATTGTAGCGCGTGACGACGACTTCGCGCGCGAGCGCGCTGGGCAAGCCCTGACTTTCAATGTCCCAGGGTTTGGCGCGGCTTGCAAAGTTCACGCCGATCAAGCCCCAGGGCTGCGCGCCGTGCCAGCCCCCGCCCACTTTCATCACGAGTTCGCGTCCGGTGAACGCGCGCGCGAGCATAATCGCGTTCATCGTCGCGAGCGCGCCGCTCGTCGTAAAGCGCACGCGCTCCGCACCGGTTTGCCGGCACAGAATTTCGGCAACCTCGATTTGCAGTTGATCGGTAAAGCCGGATTGCAGACCGTAGCCGGATTGCAGCGCGCGCGTGAGCGCGGAGGTGATCGCGTCGGGATTGTGTCCCAAGATGTTTGCGTAATGTCCCTGCCAGAAATCGAGCAAGGTGTGCCCGTCGGCGTCTTGGACGTACGCGCCGCGCGCGCTAACCAGGCGCGGGGGAAACGGTTTGATCAGGCGGAGCGAGTGACTGCCGCCGTCAATCATCGTTTGGTGCGCGCGTTCGTTCAGCGCGGCGGATTTGGGTGAGTGCCGCGCGTACTCGGCGGCGAGTTCGTTTTTCAGTTCGGAATAATCGCGTGGTTTCGACATAGTATCCTCGGTTGTGATTGTGATGCCGGGTTTAGTTTATGCGATTTTGGTTCTGGGGCAAGTTTGGCGAACGCGCCGGAAAAGAAAAATCCGCTCTCAGAGGGAGAGCGGATGGAAACGAAGTGTGTCTTGGCTGTTCAAGTTCTGCGAACACATCTCAATTCGCAGAATGAAGAACGCCAGGGAATCTCACAATAGGTGGAGTCGCCGTGTTGGTTTTATTTTGTGCCTTTAGCGCTATTGTTTCCCGGTACTCTTTGGCTTCGGCGATTCGTGTGATTGTTGCCTTGATTCCATGTTTGCGCGCATACTCTTCGATTTCCGCAATGCTGATATTGAAAAACTCTCTGCGGTTGTTGACTAGATTTACCTGGCGATACTTGAAATATTCTTGCAGATGGTTTTCTAGGGCAGGTGCGTCATCTGAATAAATCATCGCGTGGACATCGAAATCAAAAGGAACAGAAGCATCACCTAGTTCCTTGACACGTTCTAGCGGTTCTAAACGTCGTGTCATGCCAATTTTGAGAACGTTTTCGCCAAAGGAGCCGACATTAGAAATGATATAGACGTGCCCCGATTTGGTCAGTTGTGCTTGTGAGATTGCACGTTGTTTCATTTCTTGCGCGACTTTGAGTTGTTGTTCCAGAGTTTGAATTCTTTCTTTCAGTTGCCCGACTGCTGCGCCTTGGGCTTTCTCCATTTCGGCGCGCGCTCGTTCAAGGGCGGCTTGGTATCGTTTTTCTTCTTCTTCAGCATCTTGTTTTGCGCGTTCAATTTCCCGTTGCGCCTTTTCTTCTTCGCGGATCTGCTCTTGAATGCGGCGTTGCTCCTCCTTCTCCTGATACAGTTTCTCCTGGTATTCGTATGTCAATCGCAATTCATCTAATTTCAAACCGAGATATTCGTCTGTGATCCGAATAGCGTATGTCGCTCCTAATTTGTTGATTGCTTCAAATGCCTTGCGAATTCGTTCTTCCATTGCGACGACATTGTTCCAACGTACTTTGAGTATTGTCGCGTCACACTCGCCGTTGAAGGCGCGCAGCATCAATTTCATATACTGCTTGGTCATGCGCTCGCCTTCACGTCTACTACCATCAACAGTCCAGGGTTTGTCACAAACTGCTGCGCGCTCTTCGGTAATCAAACGCTTCTGGTCATCGTTGGCGCGTTGCAAACGCACCTTGTATGATTCGGAGGTAGCAAAATCGAAATGCGGTTTGTAAACACCGAAAGATTGCAAGTCGAGTGTTTCTTCAGAGAGGGCAATTTCGCGCTGGAGTTTTTGGAGAGCTTGCGTGGCCTGGGCATACTCGGACTGTATGCCGTTTTGTTTCGTTTGGAGTTCGGTAATCTGTTGGTTTCTTTTCGCGATTTCCGTGTCCCGATCAACGATATCCTTGAATGAATCGCGTAGTTTATTGAAGGCATTCAATGCGCGGATGGACTGACTACGATAATCCAGCAATAGGTAGAGCAGGAGTCCACATGCTAGCAACAACGCTAATACCAGCACGCTGGCGACAAGGATGACGATCCCGAGTTCCATGTGTCCTCCTGAACCGATTATGCGTAATTGGCACCGAGCCATAAAAGGAGTATCCTTGCGGATGTCTCTATTCCAACAAGGAGCATCCTTTTATGGTCATCTCAGTGCCGAACCAAGATTATATTGACTCGGTCGTTC
>VGOB01000016.1 GCA_016865935.1 Chloroflexota bacterium
CCGAGTCAATATAATCTTGGTTCGGCACTGAGATGACCATAAAAGGATGCTCCTTGTTGGGATAGAGACATCCGCAAGGATACTCCTTTTATGGCTTGGTGCCAATTACGCATAATCGGTTCTGGGAATTCTCAGCGGCGCGTGTTTCGGTTTTGTGGACAGCATCGTCTCGCCGTACCTCGTGCTGTCCGTTTTCGTCAACGCGCTCGGCGCGCCGAATTTACTCGTCGGCTTGCTGCCCGCGATTGGGAACGGCGGCTGGTACCTGCCGCAATTTTTGATCTCGCATCGGATTCAGCAATTGCCGCGCAAGCAAATCGTCTATCGCAGTACCGCTGTTGTGCGCGTGAGCTGCTGGACGATCTTAATCGCCGCGACATTTTTGCTGGCGCCCAATCCGCCGGTTTTGCTCAGCGTCTTTTTTCTGCTCTACGCGATCAACGCGTTGACTTCGGGAATGGCGGGCACGCCGTTTTACGACATCGTCGCAAAGACGATTCCGGTCGAGCGACGCGGCGCGTATTTCGGCGGGCGCGATTTGTGGGGCGCGCTGACGGCGATTGCGGGCGGATACTTTATCAGCATCCTGCTCAATCCCGATCTGGCGCCCGCGTTTCCAATCAACTTTGCGATCATCTTCGCGCTGGCGACGCTTGCCATCGCGCTGGGCGTCGGCGCGTTTTCGCTCGTCAACGAACCAGCCGGCGCCGCGACGGCAAGCGTCACTTTTCGCGATCAAGTGCGCGCCGCGCGCATCCTCATCCGCACGAATCACACGTACCGCCAATTCTTGTTGACGCGCGTCGTCGTCGCCGTCTCCGACATTGCGTCGCCGTTTTACGCGATTTACGCGACGCGCGTCCTGGGAATCCCGATCGAAACGATTGGCATTTACATCGGCATCAGCACGGTCGCGGGATTGATCGCCAATCCATTGTGGAGTCGCGCGAGCGATCGGCGCGGCAATCGGATCGTGTTGCTCGGCGCGGTCAGTTGTTTGCTGACGTTGCCCGTGCTCGCGCTCGTCTTTGGTTTCTTGCCCGCCGGTCCCGCGCTCGCCCTGCCCTTCGGCGCGCTATTTTTGCTCAACGGCATCGCGCGCCCGGCAGCGAACATCGCGTATCCCAGCTATCTCCTGGAGATCGCGCCCGCACTCGAACGCCCGCTGTACGTCAGTTTCACCAACACGATTCTTGGCATCGCGACGTTCGTGCCGGTGATCGGCGGCACCCTGCTCGATCTGTTCGGCTTTCGCGCGCTCTTCGTGATCGCGCTGATCGTTTCACTGATCGCGTGGGGACTGGCGCGCGGGTTGAGCGAGCCGCGCCAAAAGTGATTTCTGATTTTCGATTTTGGATTTGCGATTTACGACCACGTGATCGAAAAGCAGAAACCAAAAAGGAAAAACACTCGCCGATCAATCTGGCGAGTGTTTTTGGAATGACGCAAACTTGACGCAACTGCGGGCGCACGCTTGGCGGATCGTAACTGTTCACCGTTCACTGCCCGCTGTTCACTGTTCACTGATTTTACTGCGTCTGCGGTCGCGCGCCCAGCGTCACTTTGAGTTCGAGCTGTTTGCCATCGCGCAAGATCGTCAACGCGATCGTATCGCCGGCTTTACGCTTGAGCAACAAGGCGGTCAGCGCGTCCTGATCGAGTTTTTGTCCGTCGAACGCGAGAATCACATCCCCTTCCTGCACTCCGGCTTTAGCCGCCGGAGTCCCCGCTTCGACTCGGTTGATGACGACTCCGTACGTCGCGCTCATCGTCAGTCCGCTCGTGGACAATGGATCGACCGGCGAATAAATGATTCCCAGGTACGCGCGCTCCACTTTGCCTTTGGCGATCAGTTGCGATGTAATTTCGCGCACCAGGTTCGATGGAATCGCAAAGCCCAAGCCCTCCGCCACGTTTCCTTCGCTCGTGTTTCGCACGACGAGCGTGTTGACGCCGATCACTTGCCCCAGCGAGTTGATCAGCGGACCACCCGAGTTGCCGTTGTTGATCGCGGCGTCGGTCTGAATCAAGCCCTGCATCGGACCGACTTGGCGGTTCATCGCGCTGACGACACCCATCGTCACGGTGCCGCGAAAATCGCCCAGCGGACTGCCAATCGCGATCGCGACCTGACCCGGCTGCAGCGCGCTCGAATCGCCCAAGGGCGCGACGGCAGGCATCGTGCCTTCCACTTTCAGCACGGCGAGATCGGCAAGCGGATCCGTGCCGACTAGTTTGGCGTCCAGTTTCGTGCCGTCCGACAAAATCACCAACAGCGATTGCGCGTTTACGACAACGTGATTGTTGGTGACGACATACCCTTTGCCGTCAATGATGATGCCCGAACCGGAAGAAGTCGGCGAAACAGAGCGACCGAACGCGCCGCGTTGCGCTGTCATCTTATTCACCACAGTCACCACCGCGGGCTTGACTTTGCGCACCGCATCAATCACCGCCGAATCTTCTTTCAACGTGATATTCGTCACAGGGGCAACCGGCTGCGCGGTCGGATTGGACGAAATCGCCATCACAGGAATCGGCTTGGCGGTTGGCACCGCGTTTTGCGCGGCGTAGTATCCCATCACGCCGCCCATCACGCCGCCGCCAACGACGCCGAGCAAAACGGCTAACAGTATGATGCACGACAAGAGCGCATAATTTGGTCTTTGCATTTTTTCCTCCAAACTGCGACCGCCGACGGATGACCGCCGACTGCCGCAATATTTCATCTATCCTGCGTTTATTCGCTTCCAGGATTATCTCACCTGCGGATTAAGCGCAAATGAAAATAACGTAAGGGATTCGTAAGTTCGCCGGCAGAGACCAACTATAGTATTCCTCTACAAAAACTATCACAACCGCGAGGATTTTTTGGACACAGATGAACACAGACAAACACAGATAAAGAAAAAATCAGTGTTCTTCAGTGTTGGTCAGTGTCCAATGAGTTTGGTTGCGGCTTTGCCGCGCTATGCAACTATCCAACGAATCAACTATGGCAACCGTCGGGCAAACTCCTCCAACGAATCGCGGTACGACACGCGAATACGCCGCAAGGTGTACAGCTCGTCCGCGCGCTGACGATAGCCGCTTGCCAGCGTGACCGCGCTCTCGTACCCGGCGCGTTTGACCATTTCGATCACCGCGTTGTTGTACTCGCCGAACGGATAGCAGAACGCAACAACTGGCTTGCCCAAACGCTTTTCCAACGTCGCTTTCGATTCCGCGATTTCTTTGTACGCAACGTCCGGCGCGAGCGTTCGCAAATGCGGATGCGTGATCGAGTGCGACTGAATATCCATTCCGCCCCGCACCAACTCTTGCGCCTGCGCCCACGTCATAAACTCGGTGTGATCGAGCGGACGCGTGTAGAGAAAAAACGTGCCGCTCAAACCGTACTTGGTCAAAATCGGAAACGCCGCCGAAAATTGTTCCTGCCATCCATCATCAAACGAAATGATGATCGGCTTGGCGGGCAATGGCTGACGCTGTTTGAAATGCGCGACGAGTTGCGCCATCGAGATCGTACGAAAGCCGTTGCGCGCGAGCCATTGCATTTGCGCGTCGAAATTTTTCGGCGTGACGGTCCAATCGAGTTGCAACTGCGTCGCGTCAATCGGCAAATCCGCGATGTGGTGGTACATCAAAATCGGCACATTCGCTTCGCCGCCTGGCGCGGGCGCAGTGACGAATGGCGTCGGGATGATCGTCGCGGTCGGCTTGGGCGCGAGTGTTGGCGTCGCGCTTGGCGCGACCGGCGTCGCGATGACTTGCACAACTTGCACAGTTGGCGCGGGCGCGGAAATTGGCAGATCAGATGTCGCGCACGCGGCAAGTAGAAGCACCATTCCAGCGATGACACAATACTTTGGCAAAACAGTCCCCGTGTCATTGCGAGCCCCTTTGGGGCGAAGCAATCTCCGAATCACAAATTGGAGATTGCTTCGTCGCATCGTTCGACTCCGCTTCGCTCCGCTCACGATGCTCCTCGCAATGACACGACCCATTTTTTCATCCTTCATCCTTCATCCTTCACTTACCCACATTCCAATCTTGCGCGAACGTCTCCGCCAACACCCGAACGATCGCCGGATCGGAAACCAAAATTCCCAACTCGCGATTCGAGTCCAACGACGCGGTCGAAAGATTTTGCGAGCCGACGAACGCGCGCGCGCCATCGGCGACGATCATTTTCGCGTGAATGTAGGGCGTCTTGACAAAACGCACCTGCACCCCGCCGCGCGCGAGCCGCGCCTGCCCCGGCGCGTTCGCATCCGCGCCGCTCGGCGCGGGCGACATCACGACGCGCACCGTCACGCCGCGCTGCGCCGCCGCGATCAAGCGATCTTCGATCGCGCGATCCTGCATCTCTTCCGTCTGAAGATCGAGCGATTGCCGCGCCTCGTCAATCAACGCGGTCAAGCGCGCGCGCGCGTTGATCGGACTCCACACCAAATTCGGATTCGACACGGTGGGCGCGTCGCGTTTCCAATCGGCTTCAAAAACACTGACGATTTCGGCAACGTCGGCGGAATTCGTGTTAAAGATGCCGTACTCGCGATTCGCGGTGAACGCGGCGCGCGTCTGATTGAACGTCGCGATCAGCGCGACCCGATCATCCACGACAATCATCTTTTCGTGCGTCAACTTGTACGCCGGATTGCTGTTCTTGACGCTGATCTGCGCGGCGTGCAGATCGTTGAACACCGGACGATTGCCCGCGCCACCGCCCACCGGCGCCGCTTCCAGAAGCACACGCACATCCACGTCGCGTCCGCGCGCGGCTTTGAGCGCATCTATGATCTCGCGCTCGGTCAGCAAATACATTTGCATCCGAATCGTTTTTTGCGCGGAATTCAAAAACTGGACAACGGGCGGCATCCCGGCATCCGGCAACACGAATAATTTCAAATCGGCGGACGCGGGCGTGGAAACAGGCATCGCGGTTGTCGGTTTGGAGATCGGCTGGCAGGCGCAGACGCCCAACGCAATCAGCGCGAGCAAAAGCGCGCGCGAGATTTTTTGCAGGATCACGCAACCTTTGATATAATCACTTCTTGTAGATAGGTTGACTTGATGCAAGATCAAAATCCTCAATCCGATTCGTCGGCAACGCTCGACGAATCTTCGTCCCCAAAGCGATCCAATCGGCTATTCCAAATTCTGGCTTTGCTCTTCGCAGTCGGCATCACAGTCGGCTTGAGTTTGCTCCCGGTGGATTGGCGCCATCTCGATTGGGAACGGCTCAAGCCCTACGGCTATGTTGGCGTTTTTTTGCTGACACTGTTGTCCGACGCGACCGTGATCGTTCCGTTTCCCGGTTTGGCGGGCGTTTTCGTCACGGGCAGTTTCCTCAACCCGATCCTGATCGGTATTTTTGGCGGCATCGGATCGGCATTGGGCGAACTGACCGGATACCTGGCGGGGTATGGCGGACGCGCGGTGATCGAAAATCGCGCCACCTACGCCAAGTTAGAAAGATGGATGCAACGCAACGGCACGCTCACCGTGTTCTTTCTCTCCGTCATTCCCAACCCGCTTTTCGATATGGCAGGCATCACCGCCGGAATGTTGAAATTTCCACTCTGGCGTTTTCTCGTCGCGTGCTGGCTCGGCAAGGCGATCAAGTTCACCGCGATTGCTTTTGCCGGAGCGGCGTCCTGGGATTTTGTTTTCCAGTTTCTCCAACGCTGATTCAAACAGGCACTTGTGATTTCCCGCGTCTCAAATCCGGTCCCCGATTATCGCTCGATCACCGCGTCGCTCGCCGGGACATTTGTCTTGCGCGTCGCGTCGGCGGTGATGGGCAGTATGATCCAACTTTATTTCGGCTACATCGATCGCAGCGTCTATCCGCTTTCGGCGACGATGCGCGGGCTCGCGCTCGCCGTGTTTTTCATTCCCGAATTGATCGGCGCGCCCGTGCTGGGCGCGTGGAGTGATCGGTATGGGCGCAAATTTTTCATCTGGTTCAGTTCGCTCACTGGCGGCATCGCCGTGCAAATCGCCGCGCTGACGACGAACTTTGGCGCGCTGATCGTCACGCGCTTGCTCACCGGACTTTCGACCGCGAGCGCGTTTCCCGCGACGCTGGGTCTGCTTTCCGCCGAAACATCCAGCGACGAATCGCTGCGCGGTCGCGCGATGGGGCTGTTCCAACTCGCCACGATTGGCGGCACGGTTGTCGGGATTCTGATCGGCGGACGAATGTGGGATGTGTTCCACGCGCACGCGTTCACGCTCAACCACGCGATCTACCTCGTCAGTCTGGCGATTTTCTTTTTCGGGATTCGCGAACGGACGCGCAAGGACGCGAAAAAACACGAAAGGACTGCGCTTGACGATGGCGCGCGCGCGCTGCGCCAATCACTCGATCGTTATCGCGATGTGTTTCTCGCGCCGGTCGTTTTGCGTTTTGCGCCCGCGTGGCTGACGATCAACGTCATTCTCGGCATCTGGCTCAACCAAATCATCGGACAACTCATCGCGCCGCGCCATCGTTTCCCCGATCAACTCTTGTTCGGCATTCTCGGCGAGAGCGCGAGTGCGGGCACGCTGATCGCGCTGGCAATGCTCGCGCTCGCGACGATTTTCGTCGGCGGCGTGATCGGCTGGAGTTGGGTGCTGGGCAAAATGCGCCGGACAACCGTGATGCTGATCGGCGCGGGCGGAATGTTCGCGCTCTGCGCGATGCTGTTCGCGCTCAATCATCGCGCCACGCTCGCCGATCCGGCGATCCCGTTTCTGGTCGCGGGCGCGCTGAGCGCGCTGTTTTTGGTCAGCGGCTTGATGCCCGCATCGCTGACGTATCTTGCCGATGTGACGGAAGCACGCGCGAACGATCGCGGCGCGATTATGGGAATGTACACGATCTTTTTCGGCGCGGGTCAATTCGTCGGCACGCTGCTGGGCGGACCGTTTGCGGACTGGGCGGCGATTGACGGGATTTTGTTCATCACGGTGTTGCTGGGAATTTTCATCGCGTTGACATTGTGGCGATTACACCGCGCTGAATTGCGAGCCATTCTAACAAAAGACAGGGAAAGTGACAAGTGACATATGGCAAGAGATGTTTCAGGTTTCAGGTTTCAGGTTTCAGGTTTCAGGTTTCACGTTTTACGTTTCACGACTCTACTGAAAAAAGGTCTCTGAATGTCGTTTTCGATAATTTTTCACGCTCGTTTTCTAACCCAAAAGTAGTACGCGAGCGAGTTTTTTCAGTGGAGTCGTTTCACGTCCCTTGTCACCTGGCACCCGTCACTTTGAGGTTGTATGAAAAGTTGGCGCGTTGGACGCGTGATGGGAATTGACCTCCACCTCGACGCGAGCTGGTTCATCATCGTCGCGTTGTTGATCTACACATTGGGTTTCATCGAATTTCCGCGCGAACTACATCCGCGCGCAGTCGCGCCGCGCGCCGACATCGTGTCGATCGCGCTCGGCATCGCGGCAAGTTTGTTGTTGTTCGCGTCCGTGCTCGCGCACGAATTCGCGCACGCGTGGATGGCAATTCAGCGCGGCATCGCCGTCAAGCGCATCACGCTGTTCATTTTCGGCGGCGTCGCGCACATCGCCGAAGAACCGGATCGCCCCGCGTCCGAGTTTCTGATCGCGGTGATGGGACCGTTGACGAGCGCGGCGCTCGCGGCGGTGTTTGGCGCGGCGTGGATTTGGCTGACGATTCTCGATTCAACCGGCGTCATCGGCGCGTGGCTGACCGCGCCGATCGTGCTGACGAACATTCTCGCACAGGCAAACGGCTCGCTCGCGTTGTTCAATCTCGCGCCGGGATTTCCGCTGGACGGCGGACGCGTCTTGCGCGCGATTCTGTGGGGCGTCACGCGCGATCTGCGCCGCGCGACGCGCTGGGCGACGCGTGTGGGACAACTGATCGCGTTGCTGATGATCGGCAGCGGCGGCGCGCTCTTTTTCTTCGGATCGAACAGCGGCGGAATTTGGTACGCGCTGATCGGAATGTTTTTGTGGAACGCGGCAAGCGAGGGGTATCGGCAAATGTTGCTGCTCGAAACGTTGCGCGGCGTATCGGTCAGCCGCGTGATGACGCGCGTCGTCGAAACCGTGCCGCCGGACATTTCGATTCTCGACTTTGTAGACGCGTATGTTCTGCCGCGCCGCGAGCAAACGTTCGTCGTCGCCGACGGTACGATCACGCTCGGGCTCATCCCGTTCGATCAGATCAAGCGCGTCAAGCGCGCCGAGTGGCGCGTGCGGCGCGTGCGCGATGTGATGATTCCGCGCGCGCGGTTGATCGCGCTGGCGCCGGAACAAACTGCCGCCTCCGCGCTCGCGCGCTTGTCCGCCAGCGAGCAGGACGAGCTGTCGGTGATCGAAAATGAGCAAGTGATCGGGTTCGTGGGACAGGAAACGATTGCGCGTTATTTGAAATTGCAATCCGATCTGGCGCGCTAACCGATTTGATTTTCTGAAATTTTGGTGTATAATCGTCACATTGTCAGAGGGAAGCAAAGTACGATGCGCGAGACGTGGATGGGTTTGGCGCTGGTGTTCCGCCTGAGCGCGTTGACGCTCGGCGCGACGTTTGTGCCGTTGTTGATCGGCATTTGGATCGATCGCGCGTTTGGCACTGCGCCATTTGGCGCGCTCATTCTCATCGTGCTGGGGATCCTCACCGGCACGGTCGCCACGTACCGCACCGTGCAAGACGCGTACCGCCAAATTGCGGCGCGCGCCGACAAAGATCGACAAGCTCGTGAAGATTCGCGAGGAGGGAATTTGTGAAGCGTTGGCTCTCCATCATTCTATTTGCGGCAGTTTTACTCGTTCCTGGTTTTGTCTTACCCCGCTTTGACGTCAAAGCCGTCACCGCGTCGGTCGCCGTCAAACCCGAAGTGCTGTTCGAATTGGAATTGGGCAGTTTCAATTTTCCCATTTCGAACACGCTGTTCACGTCCTGGATCGTGATGCTGATGCTCGTCCTGTTCGCATTCGCGGCGACGCGCAAAATGTCGCTCGTGCCGGGCGGCTGGCAAAACGTCCTGGAAGTGATCATCGAGGCGATCTACAAGCTGTGCGAGAACACGGCGGGCGCGGTGCGCGCGAAAAAATTCTTTCCGGTGGTCGCGACGATTTTTCTCTTTGTCCTGGTCTCCAACTGGCTCGGCTTGATTCCGGGCTTTGGTCCCATCGGCATCATTCCCGTTGACGCCAAGCATCCCGCGCCGGAAGGGATTGCAACGTTTCCGCTTTCGCGCGATCTGCAAGAATTTTTCGGACCCAAGCACGCCGATCATCACGAGTACGTGCTCGCGCCGTTCGTGCGCTCCCCTTCGACTGATCTCAATATGACGATCGGACTCGCGCTGATCGCGATGGTCCTGACGCAGATTTTCGGAATGCAGGCGCTCGGCGTCGTCAAGTATTGGTTCGCGCGCTTTATTATGATCGGCAAGTTCGTCGAGTTTTTCAAGACGCTCGGCAAGGGCAAACCGAAATTCGGGTTGTTCGTCTTTGGCTTGCTCGATCTCTTCGTCGGCATCCTGGAATTCATCAGCGAAGTTTCCAAGATTTTGTCGTTCACGTTCCGGTTGTTCGGCAATATTTTCGCGGGCGAAGTGGTGCTGCTGGTGATGGCGTTCTTGTTCTTTGCCGCGCCGTTCATCTTCTACGCGTTCGAACTCTTCGTCGGTTTCATCCAGGCATTCGTGTTCGCGTTACTCACACTGATCTTTATGACGATTGCAACTACCGCGCACGGCGCGGAAGAACATCACTAAATCAAAGGCAGGAGGATTTATGGAACTCACAGACGCAGGTCTTCGTTTGCTCGCTGCGGCGCTCGCGATCGGTCTTGGCACGATTGGACCCGGCATCGGCATCGGCGTGCTCGTCAACGCCGCACTCAACGCGATGGGTCGCAACCCCGAGGCGTCGGGACAATTGCAGATCAATATGTTCATCGGCATCGCGTTCACCGAAGCGCTGGGCATTTTCGCGCTGGTCTTTGCGTTGCTCATCGGGTTCAAGATCATCTAGACCGCCTTGTCATTGCGCGGAACTGTCATTTCGACCGAAGGGAGAAATCTCTATCGTGTGACGGGAGATTTCTCGCTCCGCTCGAAATGACAAACCCTACTCCTCGCAATGACACACGCACTTTTATCGGAGGTCGCCGTGGAAGCACTCGGCATCAATACGACGTGGCTCATTGCCCAGATCGTCAATTTCGGTTTGCTGCTGTTCATCTTGTCGCGCTTGGCGTACAAACCGGTGCTGACCGCGCTCAACACGCGCAAGCAAAAAATCCAGGAGAGTCTGGATTACGCGGAAAGCGTCAAGAAGCAAGCCGCCGAACAACAAAAAGATTTCGATCTCAAGTTGGAAGAAGCGCGGCGCAGCGCGCAAGCCGCCGCGGCGGTTGCCGCGCAAGCGGGCGAGAAGGAACGCGAAGTGATCCTCGCGCAAGCGCGCGAGGACGCGCGCAAACTGATCGATCAGGCGAAAGAGCAGATCGAGTACGAGCGCAAGCAGATGCTCGCCGAATTGCGCCAAGAGGTCGTGCAATTGTCCTTGCTCGCCGCGCAAAAAGCGGTCAGCCAATCGCTGGACGAGCCGGCGCATCGCCGCCTCGTCACCGATTTTCTCGCGCAGACCGACGCGCTGAGCAAAAACTAGGGGGATGTCGTGGCAAACGAACGACTCGCCCAAACGTACGCCCACGCCTTGTTCGATCAAGCCATCGCCAACTGGCTGACGCCGCTCAAGACGATTGCCGCGTCGCTCGCGCGCACCGGCATCGCCGAGCAGCTGGACGACGCGGGCTTGGAATTTTCCAAGAAGCAAGACCTGTTGCGCGCGCTCTTTGCGTCCGGCACGCCGACTGAAATCCAAAACCTGGTATCACTGCTCGCCAGCAAGAATCACGTTCATCTCTTGCCGCACGTGATCGCCGAGTTTGACCGGTTCGCGCAACGCACCGCCGTTGGCGCGCGCGCGACGATCACGAGCGCGGTGCCGTTGCTCGACGCGGAGAAGAACGCGTTGGAAACGAAACTGCGCGCGCAGTTCGGCGACGAGCTCGCGTGCGATTACGCGGTCAAGCCGGAGATTCTCGGTGGAATGATCGTCCGCGTCGGCGACAAGGTGCTGGACGGCAGTGTGGCGGGAAAATTGGCGGAACTGAAAGAGAAATTAAAATGACAAATTGCAAATGACAAATTACAAATAGTTTTGTTCATTTGTCATTTGCTCATTTGTCATTGGAGGAAAGATGACGACTCGCGTAGACGAACTGACCGCGCAAATCCGCAAACAAATCGAATCGTTTCAAGCGCCGGTGCAAGCCGTTGACGTTGGCACCATCGTCGAAGTCGGCGACGGGATCGCGCGCATTCACGGACTCGCCAACGTGATGGCAGGCGAACTCGTCGAGTTTGCCAAAAACGGCGTGATGGGTTTGACGCTGAACCTGGAACAAGAAACCATCGGCGTCGCGATTATGGGCGAGTACGCCGAACTGCGCGAAGGCGATCTGGCAAAAGGGACCGGGCGCATCGCGTCGGTGCCGGTCGGTCAAGGAATGTTGGGACGCGTTGTCAACGCGCTGGGACAACCCGTAGACGGCAAAGGTCCCATCGAATCGAAACAATTCCGCCCGATCGAACGCATCGCGCCGAACGTGATTATGCGCGAACCGGTGAGTCAGCCCGTCCAAACCGGCATCAAGCCGGTCGACGCGATGTTTCCCATCGGACGCGGTCAGCGCGAATTGATCATCGGCGACCGGCAGACCGGCAAGACCGCCGTCGCGATTGACGCGATCATCAATCAGCGCGGACAAAATATGGCGTGCATCTATGTCGCGATCGGACAAAAACTTTCGACGATTGCCCAGGTCGTCGCGACGCTGGAACGTTTCGGCGCGATGGAATACACGACCGTCGTCAGCGCGAGTTCGTCCGATCCCGCCGCGCTGCAATATCTCGCGCCGTACGCCGGTTGCGCGATGGGCGAAGAGGTGATGGAGAATGGCGTGATGATCGGCGGCAAATCTGTGCGCGACGCGCTGATCATTTACGACGATCTGTCCAAGCACGCGTGGGCGTACCGCCAGGTTTCGCTCTTGTTGCGCCGCCCGCCCGGACGCGAGGCGTACCCCGGCGATATTTTCTATCTGCACTCGCGCTTGCTGGAACGCGCGGCGAAACTGAGCCAGAAATTCGGCGGCGGCTCGCTCACCGCGCTGCCGGTGATCGAAACGCAAGCAGGCGATGTGTCCGCATACATTCCAACGAACGTCATTTCGATCACTGACGGGCAGTTGTATCTCGAAAGCGATCTGTTCTATCAAGGCATTCGCCCCGCGCTGAACGTCGGCATCAGCGTTTCGCGCGTCGGCGGCAAAGCGCAAACCAAAGCGATGCGTCAGGTCGCGGGTAAGTTGAAACTCGATCTCGCGCAGTATCGCAACCTTGCCGCGTTCGCGCAGTTCGGCTCCGATCTGGACAAGGCAACGCGCGATCAATTGGAACGCGGCGCGCGCTTGACCGAACTGTTGAAGCAACCGCAGTACGCGCCGATGCGATTGGATCATCAAGTGATGGTGATCTACGCCGGCACGAACGGATACCTGGACGACATTCCCGTCGAAAAGATTCGCGGCTTTGAGACCGCGTTCATTCGTTATATGGACGCGACGCATCCGAGCGTCGGAGAAAAAATAATGACCGCGCACGAAATTGATGCGGCGACCGAAGAAACTTTGAAAAAGGCGATCCAGGAATTCAAGTTGGCGGGAACGTACTAGAACGATTGCAGATTTTTGATTGCAGATTTTAGGTTGCAAATCTGAAATCTGAAATCTGAAATCTGAAATTCTGCAGGAGATTTAGTGAAAGTTAGAAAGTTCAAATGGATCATCGCGCTCGGTGTCATCGCGTTGACCGCAAGCGCGTGCGGCAGCAATAGCGCGACGCTGACGCCGCCTGCCACGCGCGCGGCAACACAGACGCCGTGGATCATTTACGTTCCCGTCACAACCACGCCGGAGCCAACGATCTTGCCGCTCTTACCCACCGCCGAACTCAAAGCCGCCGCCACGCGCACGCCGACGCGTCCGGTCGTCGTTGTCAAGCCGACCGTGATCCCGACCAAGCCGCCGGTCGCACCATCCGCGCCCGTCGCCAAACCGACTGATCCGCCGGCGTGTTCGATTGGGACAGTGACACTCAAAGAACCCGATGATAACGCCTTACGTCGCACCAGAGCAGTCGGCGTGGGCGGAGATACGTTCCGTTTCATTTGGGATCCGCCTACCAGTTTGCAAGGCGAAGGAGATTCCCAGGTCGGCTACAAGATCGAAGTCTCATCCAAGCGAGGCAACTTTGCAAACGGCGTAACCTTGTATGTCTCGCACAATAAATATTGGAGAGACCGCGTCGTCATCCTCGACAAGCCCGCCGTCTCGACCTTAGCCGGTGGAGACAGCGTCAAGGTGACTTGGTTTGTAACGGTCATCCGAACGTCAGGCAGTTTCAACGACAATGATCCGACCCAGGGTCCACCGGGAATAGTCACTTGCGGTCCACCAAGTCCAACCCGGACGATCAATCTCGAAGCGTTTGAATAAGCCGCGCGCGTATGCGCTCTCGAAAGATTATTTGGAGAAAAACTGATGAATCACAAATTTACTCATTTGATCATCGTCGGTTTGCTCGCGACGCTCGTTATCGGCTGCGGGACTGCAACGACGCCAAGCCCCGCGCCGACTCAGCCGCCGCAAGTGATCACCGTCATCATCACTGCGACCCCGCCGCCGCCGACTGCGACCTCCGTCGCGCCCACCGTGACGCCGATGCCGACCTTGCCGCTCACTTCGACCGTCGCCGCCGTGACGACGCCGACGCAAGCTGTCGCCAAGGCGACGACCGCGCCGCGTGCTGCCGCCACGCGCACCGCGACGAAACCCGGCGTCGCGCCCACCGCCACCGCGTTGCCGTTGAAATTTGGCGCGCCCGCGCTGAACCGTCCTGTTTGGACCGAAACGCAAAAAGACGAAGCCAAGTTTCCCGGCGGCGCGATCATTTTGGATTGGAAATCCGTCGGCGGCTTGGGCGGCGAAGAATGTTATCTCATCCGAATCACGACCGAACCGGTCAATCCTGCCCCAGGCATTGATAGCAATCGCTCGGACTATTGGATAGACAAGTGTGGCGACCAGACTGGAGCCGGCGCTTCGGTCAAATTCACGCTGGAGCCGCCCCGCTTGGTCGGCGCCGCGCCAAACTACGGATCGATCCTCTTGAACACCAACGAAATGTGGGCAACGTGGACGGTCACCGTCGTCAAGAACCTGGGCGACTGCGATCCATCGTACAGATATCACTGCAAAACCGCGCCGATCAGTCCGCCGGGGCAAGGTCGCTTCCTGTTCAAGGGCGGTTAGGCATACTCATCGAGGTTGACTTTGGCAACAACTCGCGCGATCTCGCGCCGCATCAAAAGCGTTCGCAACATTTCCCAGGTCACGCGCGCGATGCAAATGGTCGCCGCGTCCAAAATGCGCCGCGCGCAACAAGCGACGCTTGCCAGCCGCGCTTACGCGGATAAAGCGCGCGAGATTTTGTCCTTTCTCGCCGCGCAACCGGGGCGCAACAAAGTCCTGCATCCGTTGCTGGAAGAACGCACGCAGATCAAAAATACGTTGCTGATTTTGATGGCATCCGATCGCGGCTTGTGCGGCGCGTACAATATGAATATTCTGCGCGCGACGTTCGATCACATCAAGCGCGCCGAATCGCCGGTCCAATTGATCACGCTGGGCAAGCGCGGGCGCGATTTCGTCGTGCGCTCCGGCAAGAACATCGTCGCCGATTTTACCGGCTTGAACGACAAGCCCACGATTCTGCAAATCAGCCCCATCGCCAAAATCGCGATTGAGGAATTCGAAACCGGTCAGGTCGATCGCGTCGACATCGCGTTCACCAGTTTTGTCAACGTGCTGGTGCAGCGTCCGCAAATTCGGCAACTGTTGCCCTTGGCGGCACCCGCCGAACCGGTGGACGCCGCGCACGCAGTCTATCTATACGAACCTGATCCCGAAACGATTCTCAACACCGTTCTGCCGCGCCTGACCGAACTGCAAATCTATCAGGCGTTGCTCGAATCGGTCGCGAGCGAACATTCCGCGCGGATGGTCGCGATGCGCAACGCCACCGACAACGCCATCGAACTGATCGGCGGACTCACGCTCGCGATGAACAAAGCGCGCCAGACGAGCATCACCAAAGAGATGCTCGACATCGTCGGCGGCGCAAACGCGTTACGCGAAACACTCGCTAAATAATTTTCGATTTGCGATTTTCGATTGCCGATTTCCAGATCAGCGTCGAGCCAATCGAAAATCAAAAATTGAAAATCGAAAATTCTGGAGGAGTAATGGCAACAGGCGCGATCGGACGCATCGTCCAAGTAATGGGTCCCGTGGTGGACGTCGAATTCAAAAACGAAGCCGAACTGCCCGAAATCTATCACGCGCTCCACGTTCAGCGCGATAACTCGACGCTCGTGCTCGAAGTGCAACAACATCTCGGCGCGGATCAAGTGCGCGCGGTCGCGATGGACACCAGCGACGGCTTGCGGCGCGGGATGCAAGTAGAAAATACCGGCGCGCCGATTTCGGTGCCGGTCGGTCCCGCCACGCTGGGACGCATCTTCAACATCGTCGGCGAAACGATTGACCTGAAAGGTCCCGTGACGACGGAAAAACATTATCCGATTCATCGCCCCGCGCCGCTGTTCGAAGAACAGGTCACCGAGCCGCAATTCTTCGAGACCGGAATGAAAGTGATCGATCTCGTCGCGCCGTTCACCAAAGGCGGCAAGGTTGGCGTGTTCGGCGGCGCAGGCGTCGGCAAGACTGTCATCATTCAAGAATTGATTCGCTCCGTCGCGACCGAACACGGCGGCTATTCCGTTTTCTGCGGCGTCGGCGAACGCTCGCGCGAAGGCAACGATCTTTATCTCGAAATGACAGAGTCCGGCGTCATTGACAAAACCGTGATGGTCTTTGGGCAAATGAACGAGCCGCCGGGCGTGCGTCTGCGCGTCGCGCTCTCCGGTTTGACGATGGCGGAATATTTTCGCGACGAAGGGCGCGACGTGTTGTTGTTCATTGACAACATCTTTCGCTTTGTGATGAGCGGCTCTGAAGTTTCCGCGCTCCTGGGTCGGATGCCGAGCGCGGTCGGGTATCAGCCGACGCTCGCGCAAGAAATGGGCGAACTGCAAGAGCGCATCACTTCGACCAAGCGCGGCTCGATCACTTCGATGCAAGCGATCTACGTTCCGGCGGACGATTACACCGATCCCGCGCCAGTCGCCACCTTCGCGCATCTCGACGCGACGATCTCGCTCGAACGCGCGATCGCGGAGCAAGGTCTGTTCCCGGCAGTCGATCCGCTCGCGTCCACTTCGCGCATTCTCGATCCGCGCATCGTCGGGCAGGAGCATTACGAAACCGCGCGTAACGTTCAGCGCGTTCTGCAACGCTACAAAGACTTGCAAGACATCATCGCGATTCTCGGCGTGGAAGAGTTGAGCGAAGACGACAAGCTGACCGTCCAGCGCGCGCGCAAGATTCAGCGCTTTCTCTCGCAACCGATGCGCGTCGCCGAAGCGTTCACCGGGCGTCCCGGCAAGTACGTGCCGGTCAAAGAAACGGTACGCGGGTTCAAGCAAATTCTCAACGGCGAACTCGACGACGTGCCCGAGCCGTACTTTTATATGCGCGGCGGAATTGACGAAGTACGTGAGGCGTTCCGCGAAGGCAAGTTGTAGAAATAGGAATGGCTAATTCCAAAGTGTTGCCCAAATTCAAAACGCGCAAAGAGGTTGCCGAATTCTGGGACACTCACAGCAGTATGGATTACTGGGATCAATTTGAGGATGTCGAACTCAAAGTTCACCCCAGCATCAAAAGCCCGCGCGATCTCAGCCCGCGCTGTCCGCATCACAAGAACCAGGTTTTGTATACGCGCTGGCGCACCATTGACATCGCGGACGGATTCGCCTCGCTCCACAAAGTGCGCGAGTTGTACTGTCCGCGCGGCGACTATACGCGCCTCGCGCCGGAAACCGCCAAGATCGTCAAACAAGCCGAAGCCGCGCTCAAGCGCGTGCAATTGAAATTCCAAAAACTCGCCGCGTAATCAAGCCCGTGGTGTCATTGCGAGCAAAGCGAAGCAATCCCCAAAACAATTGGAGATTGCTTCGGCGGAAAAAAACGCCTCCTCGCAATGACAAACCGAAAGTTTGTCTCGATGCCAAAGATCAAACTCGATATCGTAACGGTCGAACGCACCGTTCTCAGCGAAGACGTAGATTTTATCAGCGCGCCCGGCGTGGACGGCGTATTCGGCATTTTGCCGCGCCACACGCCGTTGATGACCGCGCTCAACGAAGGCGAACTGCACTATCGCAAAGATGGCGTCGAGTACGATTTCGCCATTGGCGGCGGATTCGTCGAAGTGCGCCCGGATCGCGTGATCGTCCTTGCCGATAGCGCGGAACGCGCCGACGAAATTGACGAACAGCGCGCCGCCGCCGCGCGCGAACGCGCGCAGCGCGCGCTCAAAGAAGCGCCGCATGGCGGCGCCGATTTCGCGCGACTGGAACACGCGTTACGCCGCGCCGAAATCCGGCTCAAGATCGTCAGGCGCAAACACGGCGCAGGACGCATCGGCGGCGCGGACGAAGCCGCGTAGAGAAAACGGATCAGAATGTTCGTCACGCAAATCGGAATTGACCTGGGCACGGTCAACGTGCTCGTGTATGTGCGCGGGCGAGGGATCGTGTTGCAAGAGCCCTCGCTCGTCGCGTTGGCGCTTGCCGATCAACGCATCGTCGCGCTAGGGGAAGAAGCGCGCGCGATGCTGGGTCGCACGCCCGAAAGCATCGAAGTGATGCGCCCGATGCGCGACGGCGTCATCGCCGATTATATGGTCACCGAAGCGATGCTCCGCTATTTCATCATCAAAGTTTGCGGACGATTGCAATTGATGTTCGGCGGCAAGCCGGACATCGCGATCAGTGTGCCCGTCGGCGTGACCAGCGTCGAAGAACGCGCGGTGCGCGACGCGGCGATTGCCGCCGGAGGACGCAGCGCGCATCTCGTGCCCGAGCCATTCGCCGCCGCGCTGGGCGCGGGCTTGCCCATTCACACGCCGACCGGCAATATGGTCGTGGACATCGGCGGCGGCGCAAGCGAAGCCGCCGTCGTCTCGATGAACGGAATGGTCGTCGCGAGCGCCGTCCGCGTCGCCGGATTGAAAATTGACGAAGCGATTGCGACGTACATTCGCAAGAAACACAATTTGATGATCGGCGAGCAGACGGCGGAGGACATCAAAATCCAAATCGGCAGCGCGCTGCCGATGGAAGAAGAACTCGCGCTCGAAGTGCGCGGGCGCGATCAAGTCGCCGGATTGCCGCGCACGATTCGCGTCAGTTCAAACGAAATCACGGAAGCGATTGCTGAACCGCTGATGGCGATCTCCGGCGTCGTGCGCGCGGTGCTGGAGAAAACGCCGCCCGAACTCGCGTCGGACATTATCGATCGCGGCATGGTCTTGGTCGGCGGCGGCGCGCTGATCCGCAACATCGATCGCTATTTGACGAAGGAAACCGGCGTGCCGTGCTTCGTCGCGGAAAATCCGATGGCGTGCGTCGCCATCGGCGCGGGACGCGCGCTGGAACAACTCGAGACGCTCAAAAAGAGTATGCCGCAATTGTAGCGATGAAAAAAACCAGGTTTCGCAATGAAACCTGGTTTTTAGATCAGTCCGACGATTTTTCCGTTTTCGTCCACATCAATCCGCGTCCCCGCCGGAACACGCGGCAACGCCGGCATCGTCCGCAGATCGCCGCAGAGCGCGGTGAGAAATCCCGCGCCGACGAACGCGCGCAGATCGCGAATCGGAATCTTGAATTTGCGCGGACGCCCTTTCAGCGTCTCGTCGTGCGAGAGCGACAAGTGCGTTTTCGCCATACAGATCGGCAATTTGTCGAAACCGAGTGCGGTGTAGAGTTTGATTTTTTGTTCGGCTTCGGGGAAATATTCCACCCCGTCCGCGCCGTAAATCTTCTCCGCGATCCGTTCGATCTTGTCCTTGATCGGCAACTCGGTCGCGTACAGGAATTTGAATTGCGACGGCTTGGCGCACGCGCGCGCCACCGCCGCCGCCAGTGAAATCGCGCCCGCGCCGCCGCGCGCATACGCGTCGGACACGAACGCGCCCTCCGCGCCTGCCTCGCGCGCGATCCGTTCGACGATCGCGATTTCGCGATCGGTATCGCTCGCGAAGCGATTCACCGCAACGACGACCGGCAAGCCGAAAAGTTGCGCGTTCTCGATGTGCTTGATCAAATTCGCGCAGCCGCGTTCGACCGCCGCGAGATTTTCCTGCGCCAATTCCTCCGGCAACGCTTGCCCCGCGACGACGCGCCCAATGCCGCCGTGCATTTTTAGCGCGCGCACTGTGGCGACGATCACCGCCGCGTCGGGCTGCAAACCGGAATAGCGCGATTTAATGTTGCAGAATTTTTCCAAACCCAGATCGGAACCAAACCCCGCTTCGGTGATCACGTAATCGTTCAACTTGAGTGCGATTTGATCGGCAAGGATCGAAGGAGTGCCGAGCGAAAAACTCGCGAACGCGCCAGTGTGAATGAACGCCGGCGTGTGTTCAATCGTCTGCAACAAATTCGGCTTGAGCGCTTCTTTCAACAGCGCGCTCATCGCGCCGGCGCATTGCAAATCGTCAGCCGTGATCGGTTTTTTATCGCGCGTGAATCCGACGACGATGTGACCCAAGCGCGCGCGCAAATCGCGCAATGAAGTCGTCAGCGCGAGAATCGCCATCACTTCGCTCGTCGGCGCGATGTCGAACGAACTTTCGCGCGGGATGCCGTACTCGCGTCCGCCAAAACCGATTAGCATTTTTCGCAGCGCGCGATCGTTGATGTCCACGACGCGCGGCAACGCGACGGTATACGGATCGAGGCGCGGGGATTTTTCGTGGAAGAGGTGATTGTCCACGAACGCGGCAAGCAAATTATGCGCGAGCGTAACCGCGTGCGTATCGCCGGTGAGATGGAGATTGATGTCCTCCATCGGCAAGACCTGGGAATAGCCGCCGCCCGCCGCGCCGCCTTTGATCCCAAACACGGGACCGAGCGAGGGCTGGCGCAAACAAACCGCCGCGCGATTGCCCAAGCGTTGCAACGCCATCGCCAAGCCGATGCTCGTCGTGAGTTTGCCTTCGCCTTGCGGCGTCGGCGTGATCGAACTGACGACGACGTACTTGCCGTTCGGCGTGTCCGCCAATTTGGTGAGAACGTTCAGCGAAATTTTTGCTTTGTATTTGCGGTACAGGTCAACGTCGTCGTCGGACAAGCCCAACGCTTGCGCGATCTCGGCGATGGGCAACATTTCTGCCGCTTGGGCGATTTCAAGATCGGAGGGCATTTCTGTCTTTGGTCATTGCGAGGCGCAGTGTGCCGAAGCAATCTCCGCGTAGCGATTTGGGGATTGCTTCGGACAAAAACCGTCCTCGCAATGACATTCCGCTACAATCTCTTTTCCACGATTTCCAAAATTTCGCGTTTCGCGCGTTCCGCTTGCGCGAGCAACGCGGCAACCCGCGCGCGACGATCGTGCGCGAACGTTTCGTCGGCGATGCTTCCCAGGTTGATCGAGACGTTGAACGCCGCGCCGCGCGCGCCCGCCTCCGCCATCAGCGCGCCGACGCCGCCATCGCTCGCCGCGTTCTTGTTCCCCTTTTCCGCTACGACGCGCGCGAGCGCAAGCGCCTGAACGCACAGTTCCGCGACGCGCAAAGGCACATCGGACGCGTGTTGGAGCGCGGCTTGGATCGCGCGCGTCCGCGCGGCTTTTTCGTCGTCGGTAGTCTTGGGTAACTTGTAGGCGTCCATCACGCGCGTGTACGCGTCGGTATCGGCTTGCATCAACTCGGTCAGTTCGCGCTGCAACGCCTCCGCGCGCGGCAAGATCGTTTGCATTTCCGCGCTGACCGGCTCGTACCCTTTTTTGCCAATCGTCAAACGGCACACCATCGCGACGAGTGACGCGCCAAGCGCGCCGCTCAACGCGGCGACGGTGCCGCCGCCGGGTGCGGGTTCCGCCGACGCGAGTTCATCGAGAAAAATTTGGATTGATTTGGATGCGAAAGACATTGGTATCTCCAAAAGATTGAAAGCAGTTTGTTCGTTGGATAGTTTGATGGTTGAATAGTTACCTGGGGATCGCCAAAACGATCTAACTATCCAACGAATCAACTATCAAACTATTTCCACTGCACTTTGACCACGCGCCGCTCGCCTTCAAAATCAATGTACGCGACGCGCTTGTTCACGATGCCGTACTCGAGAATTTTTTTGACGAGCAGAACATCTTGCAAGCAATATTTTTCGAGCCGCTCTTGAAACCACGCGCCCAATTCGTTGACGCGTTCCGCGCCTTCGGTGTCGCCGACATTCGTGAGCGCGAGGGGCCACCTATCGCGCAAAGTCACCGCCAGCCGATTCCACACGACGGCTTGCGGACCGCTTGCTGATTTTTGTCTGCCGAGCGATCCTTCTGCGAGCGCGGCGAGTCCAACGCGATGTCCTAATCGTGTTTCAAGATCGGCAAGCAAATCGAAACTTTTTTGATCGAGCAGTTTTTTCAGTTCAGTCGGCGAATCGGGAACTCGCAATGTGTCCGGATCGCGCGGATCGCGGATCGGACGATCGGGCGACCATGCGAGAACGGTGTTATCGAAATGGATGATGTTGAAGCCGATGATCCGATCGTGCGCGAGCAGACACTGGACGAGCGGCGCGGTCGCGCGAAACGTCTGCGCGTCGTGGCAGTCGCAAAACGTCACACCGACCGACATCGTCAGCGCGCGAATCGCCGCATCCTGATCGGGCGCGCTCGTGTCAATGAGTTCTTTCGTTTCAACGTCGTAAAAAATGTCCGTCATCGTGCTGCTATTGTACACGACGCGGGGAGAAAGCGCAAGCGCAACACAAGTTCAAAGTTGAAAGTTCAAGGTTCAAGGTTGTATTTGCAAGATTGGAATAATCTTTGTAGAATGATGGCATCAAACCTTGAACTTGAAACTTTGAACTCCAATGAACGATTCCTACTCCTCGCTCGAACGCAAATTTCTTGCGCCCGCGCGGCGCGTCGCGCGCGCGCTCTTAGCGCCGATGGTGCGCGTCCTGATCGCGTTGCGCGTCTCGCCGAACGCAGTCTCGTTTTCGCAAGTGATTCTCGGCGCGATCGTCGTCGCGCTGATGCCAGTTCAACCGCGCGGCGCGTTTGCGCTGTTCGTCCTCGCGCTCGCGTTGGACGGCGTGGACGGCGCACTCGCGCGCGCGACGAACCGCGTGACCAAGTTCGGCGCGCTGTTCGATCAGTACTGCGATCACATCCGCGAAGTCACCGTTATCGCGGGGCTGGCATTTTACGGCGCGCTCAATCCGTTTCTAGCAGGAATGTACGGCGTCACGTATCCCGCGTTCAATCTCACGCTCTACTTGTGCAATCACTATCGCGCGCCCCTGCCCGTTGCGATCAAATCGTACCTCGTCGTTTATCCCGCGCTGTTCGCGCATCTCTGGTTCGGCGCGAATGTTCTGGACGCCGCCGTTGCGCTTGCCCTCGCGCTGATGGCAATTGCAATCGCGGTCGGACTGTGGCGCTTGGCGCGCGCGATGGATCAGTAGAACGTTTGGATTGCGAAACTCACGAAATGCTGGAAAGCCGCGAAAGAAAACCGCGCGCACTTTCTTTCGCGGTGATCACGCCGTTTCGGAGTTTCGCGATCCAATGTCTTCGCACACCAAAATTCGATCCCCCCTTGCAATCCCGTTTGATTCTGCTATAATCGCGAACGGAAAGCTTCCGGCGGTCTGCAGTCGGCTGTCGGCGGTCATTCAAGAAAGAGAATTATGCCAGAAGAAAAAATCGCAATCGTTACGGGGAGTTCCAGAGGAATCGGGCGCGGGATCGCGCAACGACTCGCGCAAGACGGCTACACCATCGTCGTCAACTATTTGCGCGATGCCGGCGCGGCGCAAGAAACGGTCGCGCTCGCGCAAACGCACACGCCGCGCTCGCTCGCCATCCAAGCCGATGTCGCGACGCCGGAGGGCGCGAAACGTTTGATGGATGAAACGCTCACGATGTTCGGGCAAATTGACGTGCTGGTCAACAACGCCGGACCGTTTCTCGTCAAATCCGTACTCGATACCGAGATTGACGAATGGCGGCGCACGCTGGACGGCAATCTCTCCAGCGCGTTCTACTGCATCAAGTACGTTTTGCCTTCGATGCGCGCGCACAAGCGCGGCAACATCGTCAACCTGGGATCGCTCAACGTGGAAACGGTGCGCGGCGCGCCGACGACGGCGGCGTACAACGCGGCAAAATCAGGTGTCGTCGTGCTGACAAAATCAGTCGCGCGGAGCGAGGCGCGCTATGGGATCCGGTGCAACATCGTCAATCCGGGTTTCGTCGAGACGTACGCGACGACGGACGCGGATCGCCGCGAGTTGCCCAGTCTCGTGCCGCTTGGCTCGCTCGGCGCGCCCAACGACATCGCGGAGATGATCGCGTTCCTGGTTTCGGACAAGGCGCGCTATGTCACCGGCGCGGTCGTGAACGTGCACGGCGGGTTGTGGGTGTAAACGAAGGATGAAGGATGAAGGCAGAAGGATGACTCCAAATTCACCTTCCGTCTTCTTCGTCCTTCATCCTTCATCCTTTACGGAACGAACTTGTTCGTATACGCTTTCGTTACATCAAAATCGGCTTTGATGAATCCAGCGTCCTTCATAAACTTGTACGACGCCGCCCACGCCGCCGGATCGACATAGCCCGGGTGCGGACTCTTCCACAGATCAATCGTCGCTTTGAGCACCGCGTCCGTCGTCCTTAAATTCGTGCCGCCCGCTTCGGGAATATTCTGAATCGTGATCGCCAGCGCGTCGCTTGGATTATCAATGGAATATTGCACGCCGCGCATCAACGCCGCGACGATCCCGCGCACCACGTGCGGTTTCTCCGCGATCATTTTTTCGCTCGTCACCAAACCGATGCCGACCAGGCGGCTGTAATCCGCCACGCGCATCACGTTGACTTCCTTCCCCTGCAAGCGCAACTGCACCGGCTCGTTGTTCGCGTACCCGGCAACCGCATCCACCACACCCTGGGACAGCGCGGCGACTTGGGCAAAGCCAACGTCTTGCGTTTTCACGTCGCTCTCTTTGATGTTCGCGCCGTACAACAGCGCGCGCCAGCCCGTGTACGTCGCGCCCCAGAATGCCGGCAAGCCGATTTTTTTGCCCACCAGGTCTTGCGCCTTTTCGATCTTTTTCTCTTTCAGCGACACGACGACAATCGGAAAGCCGTTGTAATAATTCGCGACGTAAACGAGCGGAATATTTTTCTCGCGCGCCTGCAACACCTGATCGCCGCCCAGCATCGCAAAATCGGCTTGGTTCACGCCGACCAACTTGACGCCGTCCACTTCGAAACCCCAATTGAATTTGACCCTGAGCCCTGCTTCGGCAAAATAACCCTTGCTCTGCGCGACATACCAGGGCGCGAATTGCACGTTCGGAATATAGCCCATCACGACGTTGATTTCGTTCGACGCCGCAGTCGGCGCGGCAGTTGGGACTGCCGTTGCCACCGGCGCTTTGGTCGGCGGCGGGGGCGGCGGTAACGGCAGCGGCGCGGGCGTTGGCTCACCCGCGCACGCGGTCAGCCAACCCGCACACACGATCAATCCCAGCACGATGTACTTTTTCATTGCACACTCCTTCGCCAGCGTAAGATTATTTTTTCGATGAAGACAACCGTCAGATACAAACCGATTGCCATCGCCGATAATGCCGCGACCGTCGCGAACAACAACGGCGTGTCCAAATGACCTTGCGCGAAATTGATCAGAAAGCCCAAACCGCGATCCGCCCACATCAACTCCACGACGATCACGCCGATCACCGCCAACGTGATGCCGACGCGCACGCCGCCCAAAAAGATCGGCAGCGCGGCAGGCACTTCGAGTTTGGCGAACACCTGCCACCGATTCGCCGCGTACGAACGCATCAGCGCGCGATACTCTTCGCGAACGCTCCGCACGCCGATAATCGTGTTGACGAGCATCGGGAAAAACGTGATCAGCGCGGCAATCAGCGCGTTCTGCACCGAACCCGTATTGATCCAAATGATGATCAGCGGCGCAATCGCGACAATCGGAATCGCTTGCGTCGCGATCAGGTACGGCGAAACGATCTTTTCGAGCAACGGCGATTTCGCCAGCAAATAACCGACGCTCGTCGCGAACGTGAAGGCGATGCTGAAACCCAGTCCGATTTCGAACAGCGTGATCGCCAGATGGCGCGGGAAAATTCCGCTCTGCCAGTTCGCGCCGAAACTGTGCGCGACTTCGCGCGGCGTGGGCAAAATGAACGCGGGGAAACGATTGACGATGATGATCGTTTCCCAGAGCAACAGAAACAATCCCAGCGCGAACGGAATCAAAATGTATTGAATGTGAGCGCGCACAAAAGTCGGCAAGCGCATTTCAGAATTCCAGTCCAGCGTTCTCATTTCGGCTCGTTCAAACCGAGCGCGGCGCGCACCTCGCGCAACAGTTCCCAATAGCGCGGCAGATCGCGCGTCGCCGCCGAACGCGGACGCGGCAGATCGATCGCGAGCACGCGCTCGATCCGTCCGGGACGCGGCGACATCACCGCGACGCGATCCGATAATCGCACCGCTTCGGGCACGCTGTGCGTGATGAACACGATCGTCACGCGCGTCTTCGTCCACAGATCGAGCAGTTCGCGTCCCAGGCGTTCGCGCGTGATTTCATCCAGCGCGCCGAACGGCTCGTCCATCAACAAAATCGCCGGGCGAAACGCGAGCGCGCGCGCAATCGAAACTTGCATTTGCATTCCGGCGGAAAGTTCGCCGGGAAAGCGCGCGGCAAACTCGCGCAGCCGAATCAAATCGAGCAGCGCGTTGGCGCGTTGCTGGCGTTCCGCGCGCGGCGCGCCGACGATCTCCAGCGGCAGTTCGATGTTTTGCGCCACGCTGCGCCATTCCATTAGCGTCGGCGTTTGGAAAACGATCCCGCACTCGCGCGCGCGGCGCGCCGCTTCCGGCGTTTTGCCGTTGACGACGATCCGTCCCGCGCTCGGCGCGAGCAGATCGCCGATCATTTTCAGCAACGTGGACTTGCCGCATCCCGAAGGTCCGATGATCGAAAGAAATTCGCCCGCGCGAATGCGCAGCGACACGTCACGCAACGCGAGCACGCCATCGCGCGCCGGTCCGTAATGTTTGCTCACCGCCTCGATTTCGATCAACGAATGATGGTCCATTGGATCCAAACAAAAAACCCGAAGAGTTTTTCTTCGGGGCAGACGCGCACACGCACAGACATCGCCGCGCGCAAACGCGACGTGTCGCGCCATCACCTTCTCTCATCCAGACTATACTGTCGGCGTCGGCTTTTGACCGACTCGTGCTTTGTTCGTCTTGAAACGAACGCGGCTCGTGGGCTCGTTTAGTTCAATAGTTGGGTAATTTGATAGTTGGATAGTAAAGGGGTTGGAAACCCTGTCAAATATCCAACGAGTACTATCAAACCATCAAACTATGAAACAATCAAACTAAACCTACCACCGATCGGGAATCGCACCCTGCCCCGAAGGTTCGTATTTCGTTACACTCAATATAGCGCGATTGTTTCGGGCTGTCAAACTTGGAATTTGACAAATTTGCTTTGCGTCGTAAGATCGAGAGAGCCAGTATGCCCATTTTCAATCCAAACGATTTAACCCTCGCGCGGCAACGCGTCAAGGATCACGCGTGGTCTGCCGAAATTCTCGCGGCGATTCGCGCGCGCGCGGACGCGTGGCGCGCGCAGCCCGCCGATGCGCCGACGCTCGCCGGGGGCTGGGTGCACGATTACGCTTGCCCCGATCATTGGGGCGCGCTCGCGTTCGATCCGGCGACGCCGCACGCGCATCGCTGTCCGGTGGGCGGCGAAACGCGCGCTGGCGAAAAACTAGACGCGGCGTGGCGCGTGATCGAGCATCGCCGCCTGGCGAACGCCGCGCGCGATCTCGCGCTGGTCTTTGCGCTGACCGACGATCGCGCGTATGCCGATGCCGCCGGAGCGATCCTGACGCAATACGCGCAACGGTATTCCAACTACACCGGAGCCGATGCCGCGCCCGCGTGGATGCTCAAAGGGCGCGCGTTTCAACAAGCCCTCACCGAGGCGATCTGGGCGGTGCCCATCGCGCAGACTTTTGATCTGATCCGCGCGACGCTAACACCCGAACAAGAGACGCTCATCGTCAACGCGTTTCTCCGCCCGCTGATCGGTACGCTCGCCGTCGCGCAAGACGATCTCGTCCAACAACAAAATCGCTTGACGAGCAACTATAACGCATGGCTGCTTGCCGCGCTGGGCTTGCTGGGCTATGCGTTGCGCGATCAAATGCTGATCGAACGCGCGATCTCTAGTCCCGCCGGTTTTCGCGCGCATCTTGCCGCCGCGATTTTGCCCGACGGTTTCGAGCACGAAGCGACGCCGTACTATCACAACTTTGTCGCGCTGGCGTATACGATCCTGGCTGAAGCCGCGCGCGCGAACGATCGCGATCTGTACGGCGAACGCGGACCCGACGGACAATCCATCGAAGCGATGTGGGGCGCGTTCGCATCGCTCGCGTTTGCCGACGGCTCGATTCCGCAAATCGGCGACGGCGCGTATTGGCGCGGCAGTACGTTCGCGTCGGAAATTTGCGAGGTCTATGAAATCGCGCTGGCGCGCACGAACATCGGCGAGTACGCGTGGTTGCTCAAGCAAACGTATCGCGGCGCCGCGCGCGACACCTGGAGCGCGCTGCTCTGCGCCGAACAAGACATCGCCGCCGCGCCGACGCCCGCGCGCAAATCGTTCTGCCTTGCGTCGTGCGGCATCGCGATCTTGCGCGATGAAACGCGCGCGCAAGAAGTGTGCGTGCCGTTTGGCGCATACGCCGGATCGCACAGTCACCTGGATCGCGCGACGCTTGAAATTTTTCCCTGGTCAACCGATCCGGGCAACACGCCGTATGGCACCATCGCGCGACTCGAATGGCATCAGCAAACCGCCGCGCATAACACGATCGTCGTTGACGGTCAATCACAAACGCGCTGTCAGGCGCAACTGCTCAACTGGGAAGTTACGCCCGATACGACGATCGTGTGGCTCGCGGCGGACGACGCGTACCCCGGCGTACGCTTTACGCGTTTGATTACCCTGGCGAACGGCATTGTCAAAGATTCGACGCTGATTGATTCAGCGGAGGAACATATCTACGATTGGATCATTCACGCCGACGGCGAATGTCTCGTCGAGGATTTGACGCTGGAGGAAATTTCAGGCGCGCTGGCGACAGAGGGCGCGTATCGTTTTGTCGCGCCGTACGCGCACCGGCAATGCGCGGGAAAATTCCAGGCGCGCGTGAAACGCGCGCGCGCGATCTTTCATTGCACCGTGTCTGCCGACGCGCCGCTGGAGATCATCTTGGCGCACGCGCCCGCCCGCGCCGACGCGCCGATGCAACCGCGCCAAATGCTGATCGCGCGCGCGCGGCAACGCCGCGTCAATTTTGTGATGACGAGCCGGGCGAGCGAATAGCAAACAGCAGCCGCAAAATTCACCTACAAGGTTCAAAAATGGGCGTGCAAGAGAGAGCAACGTGTAGCAACGTATAGCAACGTGTAGCAGAAATCGGTGCATTAGGAACCGCTTGTAGGCGAGTTTTGCGGTAACTGATAGCAAATAGCGAATGGCAATACGCAATCTGCAATTTGCAATTTGCCATCAGCCAAAGGAGTCCAAATGGCAAATCAGATTTCCCCCGAAATGGTCACGACCGGTTTCGATCTGCCTGGGTACCGCGTCGCTAAAAATCTCGGCGTGGTGCGCGGGATCACCGTCCGCTCGCGCAGCGCGCTCGGCAATTTGGCGGGCGGCATTCAGGCGATCTTCGGCGGCAACATCACGATCTACACGGAACTGTGCGAGCACGCGCGCGCCGAAGCGTTCGACTTGATGATCCGGCACGCGCAAGAGCATAACGCGAACGCGATTATCGGCGTGCGGTACGACGCGAACGAAGTGATGGAAGGGATCACCGAAGTTTTGGCGTACGGCACCGCCGTCATCACGGAAAAAATGTAGGACAAATTTATAAATTTGTCCTACCAGGAGTTCTTGATTTGAAATCACGTCTCTTTCGATTGTCGCTCGCGCTGATTGCGCTGGGCGCGCTGATCGGCTTGTCATACACCGTCGCGACCTGGGTGCAGGCGGACACCCTGCCGTTCGTCCCGGTGCCGCCGCGCACGATTCCCGATACCGACGTGAATCCGTACGGCGCGAATTTTTTCCTGGATCGCGAAGTGGAAGAATGGAAACGCGATCGCACCGTGCGAATGGCGCGCGAAGCCGGGATCGTCTGGGCAAAGCAACAATTCTCGTGGGAGGAAATCGAAAAACGCAAGGGCGTATACGAGTGGGGCAAAGCGGATCAAATCATCGCGACGTTTGAAAAGTACGGCTTGCAAGTGATCGCGCGCCTGGATCGTCCGCCCGCGTGGTCGCGCAAAGACAAGACGATTCCGCAAGCGCCGCCAGATGATTTCAACGATTACGGCGATTTCGTGGACGCGTTCACGCGCCGCTATATCGGGCGCGTCAATTACATCCAGGTTTGGAACGAGCCGAATATTTTTCCCGAGTGGGGCAATCGTCCGGTCGATCCGGCGGGGTACGCGGCGCTGTTGGAAATTGCGTACACGCGCGCCAAAGCCGCGAATCCGAACGTGCGCGTCCTCTCTGCGCCGCTCGCGATCACGTTGGGCGAGGGGTGGGCAGCCCATTCCGATTTTTGGCGGCATATGAACGATCTCGATTTTCTCGACGCGATGTACAAAATCGGCGCGAAAGATTATTTCGATATTCTCTCCGCGAACGCGTTCGGTTTGCGCGCGACGCCGGACGATCCGCCCGATCCGACTCAGTTGAATTTTCAGCGCGTCGCGCTGGCGCGCCAGGTGATGGAAAAATACGGCGACAAGAACAAGGCGATCTGGCTCAACGAGTACGGCTGGAATGCGGCGCCGCCCGATTTCACCAAAGAGCAATTGCTGTGGGGACGCGTCACAGAGCAACAACAAGCCGATTACACGGTGCGCGGTTTGCAAACGGCGCGCGCGAATTGGAATTGGATCGGCGTGTTCAACATTTGGTATTTTCGCCAGGTGGGAGACGTACCGCCCGAACGCGCCGATTATTATTTTCGGATGGTGGACGTTGATTTTACGCCGCGCGTGGTGTATTTGCGCGTGAAAGAAGTCGCCACGTTTCCCCAGGTCGCGCAACCGGGCTTGCATCAGGAAACGAACGTCGCGGTCGAGTATCGCGGCAACTGGCAGCCGCATCTCGATCCGAACGCGCACGCCGGGCGTCAGATCGTGACGCGCGCGCCGGGCGCGCGCGCGCTCGTCAAATTCTGGGGCGATAGTTTCGAATTCATCATGCGGCGCGGTCCCACCCAGGGGCGCGCGTGGATTTCGCTCGATGGGCGCCCGGTCAAAGGACTGCCGCTCGACACGAACGGCAACAGTTACGTTGATTTGTCCGCGCCGAACGAACAGTGGCAAGTGCGCGTGCCGGTCGCGCAGAAAATTATGCGCGGCACGCACACCGTCGAGTTGGTCGTGGGGCAAACCGGCGAAGTGGCGGTGGACGGCTTTGTCGTTTCCGCCGAGGGGAAGCAAGAATTTCCCTGGTTGATCGTCGGCGGCTTGGGCGCGTTGTTTCTCGCGGCAAGCGCGCTGTTCGCGTGGAGCTGGATGCGGCGCAATTGACAATTAACAATTGGCAATTATCAATTGGAAGGAGCGCGTGGACAAATCACCGTTGACTAGAATTCTGGTCATCTTGCTCATCTGCATCGCCGCGCTGTTTCTGGCGCAAATGCTGTGGCAATTGCTGAGCGGCTATGCCGATTTGATTTTGCTGTTCGTCCTGGGCTGGCTCGTTTCCTTCGTGCTCAACCCGCTCGTCGCGCACCTCAGCCGTCAGCCGATTCCGCGCCTCATCCGTCCGGCGCTCGAGTTCGCGTTCGGCGCGGCGCGCGCGCAAGCCATTCTCGCGTTCCGATTTCCGCGCGCCGCCGCGGTGATCGTCGTCTATTTGATCGTCGCGATCGCGATCGTCACCGCGATTGCGTTGCTCGTTCCGCCTGCCATCGCCCAGCTCTCGGAATTGGCGCGGCATTTGCCAGAGTATATGAAACAAGTGCCCGCAGCAAGCGGGTGGGTGCAAAACGAAATCGCCGGGCTGGGCATTCGGCTGAATCTGGAACAAGCCGTTCAAGGCGCACTCGGCGGCTTGCAGACCTACGCCGCCGATGCGATCAAGAACGCGCTTTCGATCTTGACGAGTCTCTTGAGTTTCTTTGCGAATTTGCTCCTGGTGTTGATCATCAGTTTCATCATCGCGCTCGACGGTCCCCGTATTCGCAATCTTACCCTCGCGAACTTGGTGCCGAAACAATATCACGACGAATTTCGCTTTTTCGCCGCAAGCGTGGATCGCACGTTTGGCGGATTCATTCGCGGGCAGATCATTCAAGCGTTCATCGTCGGCATCGGCACCGCGATCGCGATGACCGCGCTCGAATTGCAATTCGTTTTGATCGCGAGTCTGTTCGCCGGATTGTTCATGCTGATTCCGCTCGTCGGAACGTTTCTCGCGCTGATCCCGCCCTTTCTCGTTTGCCTGATCCAAACGCCCACGCTGGCGATCGGGTTATTATTTGCGTTGCTCATTTACCAACTCATCATCGTCAACATTCTGATGCCGCGCGTGATGAGCGAAGCCGTGGGCTTGCATCCGCTCCTCGTGTTTGCCGCGCTGTTGCTCAGTATCAAGGTCGCCGGGTTCTGGGGCGCGTTCTTCGGCATTCCGATCGCGGGCGTGCTGTGGGCGATGGCGGTCTTTTTCTTTCGGCAGTGGCAAACCGCACATCCGGCAAACGCGTCGGCGGATGATCTGTAATCGCGTAAAGCCAGGATTAGTAAAGACACCGCGTTCTCATTCATTCGATCGAGTCCGTCGCCAGAATTTAGCGCGGATCAAAATAGTGGGCGGTCAATTGCAATCTTAAAGAGATTGCGTATAATACAAGCATCCTCTGACTATTTTTTCTGTGGAGTCATTTCAATGCCCTTGACCGTGTTGCTCGTCGCCAACGACAAGACAGCAACAACTGAATACGCCAACTGCTTCAGCAAGAAAGAGTTTAGCACGCTCGCGGCGCACAGCGGCCGGCAAGCGCTCAAGGAAGCCAAGTCCAACAATCTCGATGCGATTGTCCTCGACCTGACCTCGCCGCGCTTGAACTGCAAAACACTTTGCCGCAAACTAAAAAGCGCGTCGTTCGCGCCGCTCGTCCTGATCACTTCGCCGAACGCGAAAGTTGACAGCGCGCTCAACGCCGCTGGAGCGGTGCCCAAGCCCGCCGTCGCCAAACGCTTGGCATCGCGCGTCAAGACCGCAATCGAGAGCAAGCCGCCGCGCCTGTTGACCGTCGGCAAGCTCGCGCTCGATCTGGAAAAACACAAACTGACGCGCGGCAATAAAACGTTTCCACTCACGCCGAAGGAATTCGGCTTGCTGAAAACCTTGATGGAGCATGCGGGACAGTTAGTCACGCGCAAGGTGTTGATCCGCCAGGTGTGGGAAACCGACTATATGGGCGATACGCGCACGCTCGACGTGCATGTGCGCTGGGTGCGCGAAAAAGTGGAAGATGATCCGGGCGAGCCGAAACGATTGAAGACGGTGCGTGGTGAAGGATATAAAATCGAAAAGGAAAGCGCGTAACGAAAAGAATTTGGGATCACGCAAACCGCGAAACGGCACAAAAGCCGCGAAAGGCAATCATTCCTTTCGCGGCTTTCGCGCACATTCGCGGTTTTCGCGTTCCAATGTTTTTGCCACCACCAGCCACATAAAATAAGGAATCGTCATCTGCCGTTTGATGCGCCGTGGTTCGCGCAATAGCCGATACGTCCACTCGAATCCGGCGTCACGCATCCACTGGGGCGCGCGCGGCACGATGCCCGCCAGCGTGTCGAACGTGCCGCCGACGCCCAGCGCGACCGCGACCTCTTTCAACCGCGCCGCGACGCGCGCGATCCACATCTCCTGCTTCGGCGGTCCGTATGCCACGAACAAAATCCGCGCGCGCGACGCGTTGATGCGCGCGACGATTTCCTCTTCCTCTTCACGCGCGGGCGATCCGGCGTAACAATCTCCAATCTCTAATCTCAGATATTTTTTCTTCAATTCTTCCGCCGCGCGTTCCGCAATCCCCTCACGCGCGCCCAGCAAAAAGACGCGCGCGCCGCGTTCCGCCGCCAGCGCGCTGATGCGATCGACCAACTCTTGCCCCGCCACGCGTTCGCGCAGCGGCGTCTTCAATCGCCGCGCCGCCCACAGCAAGCCGACGCCATCCGGCACGTTGAGCGCGCCCGCGTTCAGCACGCGCCGAAATTCTGCGTTCGTCTGCGCCAGCACGACGAACTCTGGATTGACCGTCGCGATCTGATGCAACCCAGGTTCGCGCAAAAATCCTTCCACGCGCGCCAGCGCATCGTCATACGTGACGTTATCTATGCGGACGCCCAGAATGTTGATCGAATTCATCTTTTCAAAAGCGACCAGGTGACAGGGAGACAGGGTGACACAGAGACATTCTCCCTGTCTCCCTCTCTCCCCCTCTCCCACACTCTCCGTCACCCACTCACAAACTGCTTCTCCGTCTCCGTCACCGCGCTTTCGAAAATTTCCAATCCTTCCTCCACCAACTCGCGCGGGATCATCAACGGCGGCATAAATCGAATCGTACTGCGACCGCACCCCAGCGTCAGCAAGCCGCGCTCGAAACAACGATGGACGATCTGATCGCGCATCTCTTTTGCGGCTTCCTTGGTCGCGCGATCCTTGACGAATTCGACGCCGATCATCAAGCCGATCCCACGCGTCTGCCCGATACTCGGGTGACGCGCGTGCATTTCCGCGAGCGCGTCGAGAATGTACGCGCCGGTCGTTGCCGCGTTTTGCATAAGCCCTTTTTCGACCAGTTCAATCGTCGTGAGCGCGGAGACCGCGGCAATCGGATTGCCGCCGTAGGTGTTGCCGTGCGCGCCCGGTTTCCATTTTGCGCCCAGCGATTTGCGCGCCGCCATCGCGCCCATCGGCACGCCACTGGCGATCCCTTTCGCGATGCAAACGATGTCCGGCTCGACGTTCCAATGTTCGATCGCCCACCACTTGCCCGTGCGCCCCACGCCGGATTGCACTTCGTCGGCGATCAGCAAAATCCCGTACTTGGTGCACAACTCGCGCAGGCGCGGAAAAAAATTCGACGGCGGGACGATGTACCCGCCTTCACCTTGGATCGGCTCGACGAGAATCGCCGCGACTTCGTCCGGCGGCAACGCTTCGGAAAATAATTCTTGTTCGATGTAATTCACGACGGCGTCGCCTTGATCGCCATTCGCCGGATTTGGAAAAACGGGATGATACGGATCGGGATACGGCACGTGCCACACGCCGGGCATCGTCGGAAAAAATCGTTCCTGTTGCCGCGCCTTGCTCGCGGTGAACGAGAGCGAGCCCATCGAGCGGCCGTGAAACGCGCCGAGAAAGCCGATGAACTGCCGGCGTCCCGTCGCATAACGCGCGAGTTTGATCGCGGCTTCCACCGATTCCGTCCCGGAGTTGGCAAGAAAGACCGTCACGTCTTCGCGCATCGGCGCGATTTCGTCAATCCGTTCCGCGACGCGCACCATCAATTCGTGATAATAGTCGGACGAAATGTGAATGAATTTTTCGACTTGCGCCTGAATCGCCTTGACGATTTCGGGATGACTGTGCCCCGTCGCGTTCACCGCGATGCCGGCGGCAAAATCAATGTAGCGATTGCCATCCACGTCCCACACTTCGGCGCCTCGACCGCGCTCCATCGCAAACGGATAATCGCGCGCGTACGACGGCGACAAGACCCGCGCGTCGCGTTCGAGCAGCGCGCGCGCTTTGGGTCCCGGCGGCGGAATGATGATTCGAGCAGACGACATTTTTTCCTCCTTGAAAAAGTTAGCGCGCACATCATAACACAAATCGCGGCAAGCGACAAAACTGCGTTGCGCCATCGCCGCGCGATCATTTCAGCGCCGAAATCAAAACTCGAAGGCGATTGCCTTCGAGTTCAGCGCAAGGTCTAATGCTTGTGGTCAGACATCTTCATCTGCAGAATGCAAGCCGACTTGAAGTCGGCTTGCGTCATTCATCCATCTATTCCACCACTAACTGTCCGCGCATTTCCATATGCCGGTTGGAACACCAAATCGTACACACGAACGGAAAGACGCCTTTCTTGTCGGGCGTAAACTCAATGACGGCGGATTCACCGGCTTTGATCTCCATGACCGCGATCTGAAAATCAGGCAGCGCAAAGCCGTGACTCACTACGTCAATGTTGCGGATCAGAATCTTGGCGGGCTTGCCATACGGAATCGTGATCGTGTTGGGATACCAATTGCCATACTCCGTCGCGCGCGCGGTCAGTTCGGCGGTATATTCCGCGCTGCGCCGATAATTCTCGAAACCGAGAATGCCGATGATCGCGACGATGGTACCCAGAATGAGCATCGCGACGGCGATAGGTTCGTTTTTTATCTTCATCTGCTTACCTTATCTGTTTTGTCACTCTGAGCGGAGCGAAGAGTCTCGTTTCCGCTACAACGAGATGCTTCACTGCGTTCAGCATGACAGTTTGGATCACCCCACGAATAGCCACAAGAACACGAGCGTGATCAGCGTCAGGAATGTGAGAATCGGGATGAAACCACGCTTGGCTTGTTTCACATCGGCGTAGATCTGCTTTGCCAACAACCAGCCGTATCCCACGGCGAACGCGAAGAACACGATCAGGATCGCGCCTTGGATGTATCCCATAATGCCGGTCAGAACCGGCGTCCAGGGAATCTGCGCGGTGCCAAACAAATTCCAGCCCCACGCGAACGGATCGGACAGGACGCGCAAGATGTAACTCCCGTTCGGTAGCAAAATCCCCACGCTGAATCCCATCCACACGCCCAAGCCCATCGGAATCAAGGTGTACGCAAAGTTGGTGAATACCGACTTTAGCGGTACTTCCGTGTTGCCGCTCAATCGTTTGGACAGATAGGCGAAGACGAAAAAGACGCCGGGGATGATCAGCAAGTTAAACACGGTGTGGAAAGCGATGTAGCCGAGATAACCGGGCAAGGTCACGCCGCGCACCATATCCTTGAAAAAGCCCCAGGGTCCCTGAAACGCGAGATAGAAGACGATCGCGATGCCGAGCATAATGAACGCTTTCCACGCTTCGTCTAACCCGCGCGGTTCGCGTTTGGTGTCCACGAGCAAGTCCACGCCCGGTGGGCGCAGATTGATCGCCATATTGTCGTACGGACACGTCTTCAAACATTCGAGGCACATCCCGCAGTACGTGTTCTTTTGAAAATCGAACGGCGTGCGATTCCAAGGACAGCCATACCCTTTTTCGTTTCCGACGTAACAGGTTTTGGGATTGTGATTCTTGCAAATCTCCCAATCCTTCCGCCGCACTTCGACGGTGGCGAACTGCGAATACAAACCCTGAAAGCCGGAGACGGGACACAAGTACAGACAGAACGTCCGCTTTTCAAAGATCAGCCCGATGACGAACGCGCCGATGATGATGATGCCGAGCAAGATGAACGTGGCGATGGGTAGCACCGTCATAAAGCCGGAAAAGAATGTCGTGACGAGAAACGCGATGTTCATCACCCACATATTGCTCAACTTTTTGGGCCACTTGAGTCCCAAACCGCCGAGTTTGCCCGGCTTGACATCGAAGAGCCGTGTGCGTTGCGCCCAATCGGAAAAGATTGGAAAGGGGCAAACCATACACCACGCGCGCGAGAAACCCGGGACGAGCATCATCATCAAGAGCACCCACCACAGAATCCACACGATCATAATGCCGAAATTATAGTTGCCCGCCGACAAGCCGCCGGTAAACGCCGCGAGCAAAATGATGACGAACATGAACAGGTTGATCAGAATCGGCAGGAGCGGCATCCAGCGCGATTTCAAAACCGCGCGCACGGGTTTGAACTTGGTCAATTCAAACCGCGCGTTCAAATCCACGATGCCGAAGAGTTTATCTTTCGTTTCGATCATGATTTTACCTCAGCCCGATTTGTCACCCTGAGCGGAGCGAAGGGTCCCGTTGTCGCAATACGAGATTCTTCGCTGCGCTCAGAATGACAACCCTACCTCAACACGATCACCGCGCTGCACAGCGCGACGCCGACAATCAGTAACGCAAAGATCCACAAGCGCGAATTCGGCTCGACGTTGAGATAGCCGACCATATACGGATGGAACTCGCCGCACGTCACCGTGCAACGAAACGTATAGCGTCCGGTTTTGTCCGCGACAAAAGTGAGTGTGCCTTCTGCGCCCGGATGCGCCGCGGTTTTGATTTCGTAGCCATCCACGTACAAGCCGTGCGACACGTCCTCGCTGACCAAGCGAATTGTGACCTTGTCGCCTTGATTGACTTGGATCGTGTCGGGCGCATACTCGAATCTTTTCGCATGGACTTCGAAGAACCGCTCGCGCGGCGATTCGGCGGTGGCAGGCGTCGCGATGCCGATCAGCGCGATCAGAATGCACGCCGCGCCGAGCGCCGCCATCGCGATCAGAATAATTTTTTTCTTCATCATCGAAACTCCAATTGCACCCAATCGGAAATAGATTTACGCCCGCCGCGATCGCCCTTGTCACCAGACCACGCGGCAAACGCCATCAATTTGCGCGCGCCGTGCGCGAACGCCGCGTCCTCTTTCGCGTTCGTCGCTTTGAGCGCGCGCTTGAAGACGACGTGCCACGCGCCTTTGTCCCACACGCCGCGACCCTGGACGTTTTGCGTTGCTTTTGCCGTCGTCGTCGTGACTTTGACGGCGAGCAGATCGCTGACGGCGGAAGTGAGCGGACTTTTGGCAATCGTCAATGTTTCTTGTTCCTCGAAAGGATACAAAAAATCAGAGTACGCGTCCGCGCTGACTGATTTTTTTGACCAGAACTCGGTGTCCTGGGTCGCTTGCCAGTGCCAGACGTTGACGCCTTGCTTGCCCATAAAACCCATCATCAGCGTCGAAGGTGGCGCGTCGTTCGACAGCGGAAACATCAGCGCGACCGCGTCGCTGAATTCGCCGACGCCAAGCGCGCGATTTTCGCTTTCGTCTTTCCACGTCACGTAAACATAGAGTTCGGTGTCGTTGTGAAATGACTTGGCGGTGACTGCCGGAATCAAGCCCTTGCTCCACGGCGGGATCATCGCTTGGTAGACGAGCTCCACTGCGGTGCCGGGAATATCCGCCCAATCCGCGAGCGCGACGTCCTGGGTCAGGTCGAGCGACTGGGTCTTGTAATGCGAGACGAGCGTCGCGCGTTGCAAGGGCGGCACGGCGACTGGCGCGCCGCGCGCGCGCGTCATCCCAAAATAAACCAGCGCGACAAACGCGATGGTCAGGACGAGCGTGATGGCGATGACGATTGGTTTGGTTATTTTCATTGGCAAACTCCTTCAGAATGAGCACTCACTTTTTTCTCAGCGATCACAAGGTCGCTTCGATGATTTTCATCGGCGATTTCGTAGGAATGATTCGGTTCAGTTTCAACTCTGCTTTTTGCAACAATGAACCGAACTCACTCTCCGTTCTTTCTCTGCCCCCCAGCATTACCTGCATATGCAGATCGTAGAACGCTCCCATCAAATCGGTGGGAGATGCGATGACGATCTCGACGATGAGCAAACGCGAAGAGGGCTGCATTGCTTGGTGGCATTGGTTGAGGATGACGAGACATTTCTCATCGTTCCAATCATGCAGTACGTTTTTCATCAGCAGCACATCGGCGGCAGGCACGCGCTCAAAGAAACTGCCGGTCTGGATTTCGACGCGCGCCGCTAGATCGGCAAGGACGTGATCCTTCACCACGTTCGTCTGATCGAAGAGAATGCCGCGCAGGCGCGGGTTGGCGCTTAGGATGCTCTTGAGCAGAATGCCTTGCCCGCCGCCAATATCGCAGATCGTCCCGAACGGCGTAAAGTCGTACGCTTCGGCGATGGCGCGGGCTGCCAGGGTCGTCAGGATGGTCTGCCATTGATCGAAAGGCGCGCCGTATTCGCGATGCTGATCGAGGTAATCGAAAAAGCCGGAACCCATTACCGGCTCAAAGGCATTTTCGCCGGTGGCGAGCGCGTGGGGGAAATTGTTCCAGGCGCGTTGCCAGGGCTCACTGCCAATCAGCATCAAGCCCATATACAAACTGCCGGGCACATCTTTGAGCAATAGTTTGCCTACTTCGGTTAGGGCGAACTGTTCCCCGTCTTGCGTCACCACATCAATCACTGCGGCGAAGCGCAGAGTGCGATAGAGCATATCGGCGTTCAAATTGCAGGATTGCGCCAATTCCGGCACGCGCTTGGGTTGCTCGCGCAGTCGCTCGATCACTCCGGCTCTGACCAGAGCATTAAGCACGGCAAAGTTGGCAAATCCTAAACCGAGTTGCCAAATGCGAAGTTGAGGGGGGACTTGATGATTCATTGTTCTCCTGTTCTGCGCGCGCTTTCAGCGCTTGCTTGAGTTTTATCAAAGACGTGTCTCACTGACCTTGTACCTGACGGATCAGCATCCAGCGCAGCCGCGCCGTTCATCGGGGACGAAACCGCGCCAAGGTCTGAAATTACTTTTCGAGCAACGCTTTCAACTTTTCGAGCGATTGCGCGAACTGCCCTTCGATTTGTTTGACGAGCAAACCCTCGGCAAGTTTGAAAAATCCGCCGGGATCCGCATCGGCGTACTGCGTGACGACGGTGCCGTTGCTTTCAGCGCGGAACGTAACTCCCCCCGACAACGGGAACGGACCACTCGTGGATTTCCATTCGTACCGATTCGGTGGATCCCACGCCGTCACCTCGCCGCGCGTGTCCATCTTTTGCCCGATCATTTGTTGCACCCAGACGTACGTCGCGCCGACGCCGATTGCGCCGCTCGAGGTGACGCGCGCCTCAATGATGCCGACTTGCCATTGCGTTGCGTTGCTGAAGTTGGACACGAACGCAAAGACCTGGTCAATCGGGCGATTGATCTTGATACTTGCTTCGACGTGTTTCATTGGTTCTCCTTCCTTTCGTTATGCGACTGCCGTCGCTTCAAATTCGACGAGCAATTCCGGAAACGCGAGCCGCGCGACGCCGATGAGACTGCCCGCGCTCTGGCATCCCGCGCCCAGCAACCGTCCGGCGACGACGTCGTAATTCTGGAAGAAACTGTCTACATCGGTCGTGTAATAGTTGAGCCGGACGACGTTCGACAGATTCATTCCGGCGGCGCGCAGAACCGTTTCGAGATTGTCGAGCGCGAGGTTGATTTGCGCGCGCATATCGCCTGCGTGTTGCGGGCGACCGTCCGCGTCCACCGCCGCTTGCCCCGCGCAGATCAAGGTGCGTTGCTCGCCACGCACCTCGTTGGCTTGCACGAACGCAAATTCGTCTTGCCACTTCCAGGGATTGATCACTTTTCGTTCCATTGTTTCTCTCCTTTTGAATGTGCCGCGAATTGATAAACTTGCGCTACGCGGTTTGTGTCCCCTTTTTTGTTTGATTACGTAGAGACGCTGCGCACTTTGCGAACGTCTCTACGTTTGAAACCGAACGCGTTACGCCTTGCGGCGCAGCAACACGATGCTCGACCACACCATCCAGACCATGGTGAGGAGCATCCCAATGTAGTACGATCCCATGATGACCGGACTGAGGGCTGGGTTGTTGGGCTTTTCCCAACTGCCACCGCCGATCAACGTAACGATGATGTTGACCAGCCCACCCAAGCCGCCGACGAGACCGCTGAGCGCGAGCGGGCGCGCCATTCCCACTTTGCTGTGCTGGTACGCCAGCCAACCGAAAAACAAGGACGGCGCGAAGAACGAAGCCCAGATCGCGAGATTTTGAATCGCGTTGTTCTGCGATCCAACAAGCAACACGAGCGCGGCGAGAATCACGCCACCGCCAATGCCCACGACCGCGCCTACCAGACTCAGCGCGGGCGATTCGGCGTGAAAGAGACGATAGAGCGCGAAGACGAAGATGGCGATTGCCAACGCGCCAAGCGCAAAGGCGGCGGGGATGACGTAGTACAGAAAACTCAGCGCGAGACCTGATGTCAGGACACATTTGTAATTTACGTAAAATTGTCTTGTTGTGGCATAATCGATGGATGACCACACCAGACGATACCATAGCCGTTCAAGAATATATCCAAGCGATGTTGCCCTGGGCTCAC
>VGOB01000017.1 GCA_016865935.1 Chloroflexota bacterium
AATCGTCGGCTTCGTATGGTATAATGTCTTTGGGGTTCTCATGCACTCCTCTTTCCTCGGTCGGATAGGATAGAGACAGTATCCATGAGAACCCTCTTTAGTCAAATCCCAAAGTGAGTTTTGCGGTATTGCAAATAATCCACTTGCGATTGCCGATTTCGATTTCTACGCTTACGGAGAACACGATGAAACGCGCCCACATCCTTGCTCGCGCTTGTCCGTTCAATCCGATCCTGAGCGAAGCCGAAGGATGTCCGTTGTCCTCCTCCTTGCCGCCTGCGCACCCGCGCCAAGAATGAGATGCGAATGAACGCGGGTTTTCGATTGGCGATTTTGTGGTAACATTATCATCGGCGAACCACGCCGAACAAGTGTAAAGGTGAGGTACCTATGGCAATTCTCGAGCTACAATACCAACATATTGTCCTCAACGACAAGAATGTTCCGATCATCTCAGGGACCAATATGAAGGTGATCGAATTGGTTTTGGAACGAACGGCGCATGGCTGGAGTCCAGAGGAACTACACTTTCAACATCCCTACTTGACGCTCGGACAAATCCACTCGGCGCTCGCGTACTATTGGGATCATCAAGAAGAACTCGACCGCGATATCGAGCGGCGGCTTGAATTTGTTGATCAAGTTCAGCGAACGGCAGGCGCATCACCGTTAGCGGCGCGGCTGAAGGCAAAGGGGTTGCTCTGATGGCGATTGCGCTGTACATGAATCAGCACGTGCCGCGCGCGATCACGCTGGGATTGCGGTTGCGCGAGGTAGACGTGCTCACGGCATACGAAGAATGAGATTCCTTCTTCATGGTATCATTGAGCACAGGAGACCTGAATGAACATCGAAGGCGTAATTTGGCTGCGCGACATTGTGGACAAACTTACCCGCAAGCATCACGTCGAAACGTATGAGGTCGAAGAGATGTTCGAGAGCAATCCCACGATTCGATTTGTGGAAAAGGGTGATCGCCAAGATGAGGATGTTTATCTCGCACTGGGACAAAGCGACGCGGGAAGATACCTATCCGTCCTTTTCATCTACAAACAGACACGAGAAGCATTGATTTTGAGCGCCAGAGATATGGCACCGAAGGAGCGCAAACACTATGGCAAAAAATAAAACCAAAACGATGCCTAAGCATCGTTCACTCCACGAGACGGTTGAGTTCTTCGAGACGCACGACATGGGTGACTATATGGACGCGATGCCCGAAGCGCATTTCGACATCAACCTTCAGCGCAGAACGCACGTCATCGCGCTTGACGACGATTTGGCGGACAAAGTAACGGCGATTGCGCGCGCGAAACATGTCCCATCCCAAACACTTATCAACTCGTGGTTAAGAGAAAAAATTATGGAACAAGCGAAGGTGGCGTCGTAGCCATTCGCGCGGATGATAACAACGGACAAGTGCGGATTCAACGGACAATCACTGAAGCAAACGTCCGTTCAATCCGATAACGTCCGTTGTCATCCCGCGATTTCCACACTTGAGGAGAACCCGATGAAACGCGCCCACACCCTTGCCCGCACCTGTCCGTTCAATCCGATCTTGTCCGTTGTCCTCCTCCTTGCCGCCCACACACCCGCGCTGAGAATGGGACGCGGATGCACGCGGACACACGCGGATAAAATCTAGCCGACGCAGGTCGGCTTTGCGATGTGGTTGCGGCGAATTCATTCGCCCGCATTTTCAATCTCACCTGGAGGTGCCAAATGAACTTGACGCGACGCGACTTTTTGAAATTGTGTGGTTCATCATCCATTGCCGCGCTCCTCGCGGCTTGTGGTAGCGCGCCCACGCCAACCGCGACGCCCGCGCTCATGAACACACCCTTGCCAACAAGCACACCGCTGCTCACCGCGACACCAGCGCTGACGAGCACGCCCGCACCGACGAGTACCGCCACAGTAACGGCAACTGCGACAGCAACTGCAACACTGCGACCACTAACACTCCGCGACTTGGCAGACAAAATTGGATTTCGAATCGGAGCTTTCTTTGGAAGCAATACCACGCCTGAGGAATGGGAGAGAATTACCGCGGTTCAAATCAGAGAATTCAATTTGAGGGGCATATTTGTTGGTATGTCTCTTACCCAACCGAAGCAGGGAAGCTTTGATGTTGATGTCAGACGTAGATTGGCTGAGCGTGCCATACGCGAAAAAATGGATATCCTTGTCCATCCACTTGTTTGGGGTGATGATTTACCCAGCTGGCTCAGAAATCGTGGTGTGACCAGAAATGAATTGGTCGAAATCATGAAGAATCACATCACCACACTTATGAAACAATTCGTTGAGATGAAAGCAACTTACGTTGTCGCAAATGAAGCCTATTACACAGATCGCGATTTCTTCAATAGAGTCATTGGCAAGGACTACGTTGATATTGCATTTGAAACCGCTCGCTCTGCTAATCCTTCTGCTGCGCTGATTTACAATGACAACAATAACCATACACCATTTGGGGAAAGAACGTCTCCTACTCAAGAAATTGTGCAACGGCTAAAATCGAAGGGGCTGCTTGATGGTGTTGGCTTGCAAATGCACTTGCGTGCGGAAACGGCCCCAGCCAAAAAAGATGTCATAGAGACCATGAGAAATTACGGATTACCCATCCATGTGACCGAGTTTGACGTAAACATACGCAACATTCATGGATCACAAGAAGAAAGATACGCCAAGCAAGCGCAAATCTACAAGGAAATGCTTGAGGCGGCTATCGAGTCAGGGGTTTGCAAAGAATTCATCACCTTTCACATTGGAGATAAATTCTCGTTTTGGGAGAACACGCCAAGTTCACCATACTATTCTCGTGAGGCAGATCCTACTCCCTTTGATGACAACTTGAAACCCAAGCCTGCCTACTTTGCCATGCTCGAAGTTCTTCAGCGATTTGCAAAGTGAATCCGCAATTCGCCAATCGGAGGCTAGATGTCCTCGACTAACACTTTCCGTCGCATTACCCTGATCGCCCTCACCGCGCTGCTCATGCTCTGCGTCTGCGCGGCGCTCTTCCAATTCACCGAACTCGACGCGCCCGTAACGAGCGCGCTGCGCGGCTTGACGCCGTCCGTCGTCAAAGACGTGCTGCGCCCGCTGCGCGCGCCGCAAGTCCTCGCGTTCGGTCCCGCGTTCAACGCGCAAGACGTCGCGCCCACATCGCCGATCACGATCACGTTCTTGACGCCGATGACCGCGAACGACGCGGCGATCAAAATGTCGCCGCAGGTACGCGGCACGTGGAGTTGGGGCGGCACGAGCGCGACGTTCACGCCAGCAGAGTCGTTGCCCCTCAGCACGACCGTCAGCGTCACGGTGACGCGCGACGCGCGCAGTTGGCTGCAACGCCGCGCGGAAAAAGAGTTCGCGTGGTCGTTCACCACACTCGCGCCGCCGACAATCGTCGCGACGACGCCGCGCCAGGGCGCGCAGTTCGCGTACTTGCGCGATCGGCTCACGCTCACGTTCAACCGCGAGATGGATCAGCAATCGGTCGCGCAACGCTTGAAAGTCGAGCCAGCGATTTCGAATCTGCAACTCGCGTGGCAAGGCAAGCAACTCATCATCGGCGGCAACCTGCGCCCCTCGACGACGTACAAAATTTTTCTACCGAGCGGCGCGAAGGATAGCAAGTACGGTCTGACGATTCAAAACGATTTCGCGTGGTCGTTCACGACGACACAGCAATATCCGTACCTCGCGATCATCAACATCGGTCGCTACGGCTTGACGGCGGCAGACAAACCGACGACGCTGAAACTGCAATCGGTCAACGTCTCGAAGATGGATGCCGCACTGTACAAATTCGACACCGAGACGTACATCAAATCGCTCGCGTTCTCGTACGACGCGTGGCGCAATTTCAAGCCGCAAGGCGACCCGATCAAAACGTGGAGCGTCACGCCGAGCGCGAAGATCGATCAGTACGTCACGCAGGATTTGCAACTCGACGCGCTCGCGGCGGGCACGTACTTTCTCACCGTGAAATCGGCGGAAGGCGTGAACGATACCCAGGTTCTCGTCGCGACGAAAACCGCGCTGACGTTGAAGCGCACGACCGATCAGGTTCTCGTCTGGGCGACGAACATCGCGGACGGATCGCCCGTCAACAAATTATTGCTCACGTTTTACAATTCAAAAGGCGAAAACGTCGGCACAGGCGCGACAGGCGCGGACGGTTTGTTCGAAGGAACGATCAAAGCGACGAAAGGCGATCTCTCCGTCGTCGGCATTCGCGAGAACGACATCGCGGCGGTGAGCGATACCTGGGAACAAGGCATCGAGCCGTGGCGCTTTGACGGCGTGCAATATCAGTGGGAGCAGATGAAGCACACGTACCGCGTGTACGTGTACACCGACCGACCGCTCTATCGTCCTGGGCAAACCGTTTTCTTCAAGGCGATTGTGCGCGCGGACGACGACGGCGCGTACTCACAACCGCCTGCAGGAACCGACGTGAAAATCAAAGTCGGCGATTGGCAAGAGCGCGTGTTGTACGAAAAAACATTGAAGACGACGGCGTTCGGTTCGCTCGCCGATTCGTTCACGATCAATCCCGAAGCGGGACTCGGCACGTACCAAATCACCGCGTCGATTGGCGATGAATCGTACGAGAACACGATTCAAGTCGAAGAGTATCGCAAGCCCGAGTACGCGGTCAGCGTGAAAACGGATCGCGACGCGTACATCAACGGCGACACGATCACCGCGACGATTCGCGCGAATTATTTTTTCGGCGGCGCGGTGACGGGCGCGCAAATGCACTGGACGCTGTACCAGAACGATTACTATTTTTACTGGGCAGGCGGCGATCTCGACTTTGGAAATATCGCCGAACAACGATACTGGGGCTTTGGCAAAGAAGTTTCGTCGGGCGATGCGACGTTGAACGCGAACGGCGAATTCGCGATCAAATTGCCCGCGAACATTTCGCAGGAAGAGCGCAGTCAAGTTTACACGATTGAAGCGACGGTGACCGACGAAGCGAATCAGCCGCAGTCCGCCGTTGCGCGCGCGATTGTGCATCGCGGCAATTTCTACATCGGGATGAAGCCGACGAATTACGTCGCGGACAAGGGCAAGGAAGCGCGCTTTGACGTGCAAACGCTCGACACGAACGGCAAAGCGCTCGGTCGCGTCGCGGTGAGTTACGCGATCAATCTGATCAATTGGGATTGCAAGCGTACGGCAGATGACAAAGGTCGCAAGATTTGGAAATGCGACGAGGTGAAAACCGAAATCCAGCGCGGCGATCTGACGACGGACGTGAACGGGAAATATCAACTCGCGTTCACGCCGCCGCGCGGTGGATCGTACCGCGTCGACGCGCAGGGCAAAGACGCGCGCGGCAATCGCGTGATGGGGCAAACCTGGCTCTGGGTCAGCGACCGCACGCAGTTCTTGTCGTGGCGGTTCGACAACAACGACCGCATCGAACTCGTCCTCGACAAAAAGGAATACAAGATCGGCGACACCGCGAAGGTGCTGGTTCAATCGCCGTACGAAAAAGCGACCGCACTCGTAACGCTCGAACGCGGCAAGATCGTTTCCAAACGACTCGTCGCGCTCGATTCGAATAGCGCAACAATCGAAATCCCAATCACCAACGAGCAATTTCCAAATGTTTACATTGGCGTCGTGCTGATACCCCAGGGGGGTATGCCAGATGGGATTCCAACCTTCAAGATGGGGCTGGAAAATATCAAAGTCGTGTCGGACGCGAAAAACTTGAACGTGAGCGTCGCGGCGGCGAAACCGCAGTACGCACCGCAGGACAAAGCGTCGTACAACATCAAGACAACCGATGCGACAGGCAAGCCCATCAGCGCGGAAGTGTCACTCTCGGTCGTGGACAAAGCGGTGCTAGCGCTCGCGCAGAATTTCGGTTTCGATATCGTGCAAGCGTTTTACGGCAAGCGCGATCTCGCGGTCAAGACGTCGCAATCGCTTACGGTGTTTCTCGCGCGCGTCAACCAGCGCGAAGATTTCGGCGGCGGTGGCGGCGGCGAAGAAGAACCGCGCAAAACATTCCCCGACATCGCATACTGGAATCCGACCATCGTCACCGACGCGAATGGCAACGCGAGCGTCGAAGTGAAACTGCCCGATAACTTGACGACGTGGACGGCGATTGCGAACGGCGTCACCGCGCAAACCCAGGTCGGCAAAGCAACGGGCGATACCATCGTCACGAAAGATTTGATCGTGCGTCCCGTTCTGCCGCGCTTTCTCAACGTCGGCGATCAGGCGACGGTTGGCGCAATCGTCCGCAACTCGACGGAGCGAACCCAGGTTGTCACCGTCACGCTCACCGCGACAAATCTCGTTTACGGCAAACAACCAAATCAGCCCGTGCTCGACGCCGCGATTTACACGACGACTGTCGCGGCGGGACAATCGGCGACGGTAAATTTCTGGGTGAGTGTGCCGCACGTAGGGGCGGGGTCATCCCGCCCCTACACGACGACGATTACGATTGGCGCGCGCGGCGAGACGGCGCGCGACGTGGTGCAACTCCCGATCCCGATTGAACCGTTCGGCGAAAAACGCGTGGGCACAACCGCAGGACAAGCCGATTTCGAAAACACCGATTTCACGATCACGATTCCCAAGGACGCGACTTTTGCGACGCTGAAACTCTCAACCTCGCCATCGCTGGCGGCGGGGCTGATTGATTCGCTCGAATATCTCACGGGCTATCCGTACGGCTGCGTCGAACAAACGATGAGTCGTTTCTTGCCGACCGTCCTCGTCAAACAAGCAATGAACAAATTACAAATGACAAATGACAAAATAGAAAAGGAACTGCCCAAGCAAGTCGAAGATGGCTTGACGCGGCTGTACGCGTTTCAACACGGCGACGGCGGCTGGGGCTGGTGGGAATCGGACGACTCGATCCCGTACGAAACGGCGTATGTGCTGGACGGTCTACTGCAAGCGAAAAAGGCGGGCTACAAGATTGACGAGAACGCGATCAAACGCGCGACGCAATTCTTGAAGCAACCGCTCGTGGATACGAACGATTACGATTTGAAAGTGTACCTCGCGTACGTTCTCGCCGAAGCGGGGCAAGGCGATCCCGCGCTCGCGCGCGCGATGATTGACAAGCAAGACAAAATGTCGTTGAACTCGCGCGCGCTCCTCGCGCTCCTGCTCAAATCGGTCGGCGAAGAGGGCAGCGCGAAAACGATCGTGACCGCGCTCGAAAATCTTGTAGTCGAATCCACGCAGACCGCGTACTGGCGCGAAGCCGACGCCGCGCGCAATCGCTGGGAATACTTTGTCAGCAACGGACGCACCACGGCGACGGTCTTGCGCGCGCTGCTCGCGCTCGATCCGCAATCGCGCTTGGTGGCGAAGACCGTGCGGTACTTGATGCAGAATCGTCTCGGCGGCTACTGGCGCACGACGCAAGAGACCGCGCAAACGATCATCGCGCTCACCGATTATCTCGCGCAGTCGCGCGAACTCGACGCGAATTTTTCGTACGAGGTGTTCGTGGATGGAAAAAGCGTCGCTCAACAATCGGTCAATCGAGCCAATCTCGCGCAACAACAGAGCGTCACGCTAAACGTCATGCCAGGCGATCACGCGATCCGCATCGTCAAACGCGGCGAAGGGCGCGTCTACTTTGCGACCGCGCAGCAGTACTATATCGCGACCGAGACTGTCGGCGCGGCAAAATCGATGGATGGTCCGATGGTCACGCGCGAGTATCTCGATCCCAAGACGAACAAAACGCTCACGTCGTTCAAGGTCGGCGACATCGTGCGCGTCAAGTTGACAGTGGACGCGCCGCGCGAGAGTTGGTACATGATGATCACCGATCCGCTGCCCGCAGGTTTTGAAGCGATCAACTATTCGCTGAATACGAGCGGCGTCGAACCGCGCGGTGCGCGCTCGTACTGGTCGCGTCCCGATTTGCGCGACAATCGCGCGGTCTTTTTTACGACGTACTTGTGGAAAGGCAAGCACACGTACGCCTACCTGGTTCGCGCGACGACGAGCGGCACGTTCCGCGCGCTCCCCGCCGAAGTGACGCCGATGTACGAGCCGGAGGTGTGGGGACGGAGCGCGAGTATGAATGTGACGGTGAAGCCGTAAGATCCGCTACATCAATTCAGCTTGCGCCGGCAATCGCATCGTGAGGAGTAATCGGAGGGTTGCCCCTCCGATTTTCGTTTGAGATGCGGGGGCAAGTGTGTTATACTTCGCCAAGAGGAATGACGGATGCACAACAAATGGACCCGATCGGGCGCGCTCGTTCTGAGTGCAGTCGTGCTCTTGGTTTATCATCCGGCGTTGAGCGCGGGATTCGTAACGGACGATTGGTGGTTTCTGCGCGCCCTCCTCACAAAATCATTGCCTGAATATCTGGCGCATTTTCTCAATCCGTGGAATCAGTTTATCTGGTATCGCCCGATTGGCGGCATACTGTGGCTCCCCAAGTACGCGATTTTTGGCGTTAGCCCGATGGGTTACCATCTGGTGGATGTGCTGACTCACCTGGGAAATTGCCTCTTGCTTTTCGGCTTGATCAACCGCGTCACTCACAATGCGCGTGCGGGATTCCTGGCTGCGATCATCTACGCCACTATACCCTCTATCTCCGTCGCCGTTTTGTGGACCTCCGATTCACAGCCCATCGCTACTTTGTTCGCGCTACTTGCTGTTTGGCTCTGGATTTCGTGCATTCATTCTTCCAGTCGCGTCAAATACGCGCTCGCAATTTCGTTTGCGCTACTCGCGATCCTTGCCAAGGGAACCAATATCACTTTGCCCGTTATCTTGTTTCTGGTCGATCGGCTACTGGTCAGGTACCCTATCTCGCTGGGCGGCTTGCTTAGGCGATACCTCCCTTTTATTGTGCTGATACCGCTCTACCTTGTTCCAATGCAACCGCTCTTTACTCCCGCCGGACTCGCCAGGCAACACGGGTATGGCTTGGGATCGAACGTGATCGCGAACCTTGTTCAATACTTGAACATGCTCAGTTTTCCCTGGGAGCCCGCGCTGCCCCCAACCTATTTCTGGTTGCCGCTGATCATTCTCTTTGTGGGTATAGCAGTTCGAAAGCAAAATCGCGCGGCGGCGTTTCTGGGGCTGGCTCTTCTCGTGCTGCTGTTTCCTTTTCTCTTAATGTCCGGAACCGAGCTGCGCTATCTGTACGCGCCCGTAATCGTTATCACGATTCTTGTCGGACTGGGGATGGAAAGGATCCTTCGAACAATCCGACCCAGCCGGATCCGGTGGGTTGGAACCAGCGCGCTCTTGTTCGCCCTGACTTTCCTCATTGTCAGCAGTAGCATCCGGATTACCGAGTCGGCGATTTTTTGGGGCTGGGTATCGCACCTCGAACGACTGACGTTTCGAAATATCGCGCAGCGGCATCCCGCGCTCCCCGAAGGCACTTTGCTGTATTTCATCAATGCGACAGACGAGGCGTGGTCAACGATGTCGCTCATTCGCTACGGCGCGCGCGTCGCGGTTTCGGATGTCTATACCCCCCGCGAGGCGCGCTGGCGGGATTACCACAATCCGATCGTGATCCATGTTGGCACATTCGGTGAATCGCGCGAACTGGACGTGGAGATGACAATCGCTGTACGCGCCAGCCCTGAACTACCCGTCACATTCGACCAGTCCATTCGATTGGAGACCTATGATTTGACGCGCGCGCGCGTCCGGCGCGGAGAACTGATCGGCTTGATCCTGTACTGGCGCGCAACGCAAAAGCCGGACAAGGACTATACCGTCTTCATTCATCTCACCGACGCAGATGGACGAATGATCGCCGGAGTTGACAGTCAGCCGCGTGAAGGGCGCGCGCCGTCTAGTACTTGGTCCCCCTTTGAATTGATTCCGGATGGCCATGTTTTCGTCATTCCCGAAGATGTCCCTGTCGGTTCTATGCTACGTTTGGAAATCGGCTTGTACTATCTGCCGACGATGCAACGACTGGCAATCGTAGACTCGCTGGGGAACCCGTTTGCCGATCGGCTGATCCTTGCGCCGATTGAGGTGATTGAGTAGAGATCACGCGGGTTACGTTAGGACGGTTGGAATACAAAACTCGCAAGCGCGCAAAAGCCGCGAAAGAAGCGTGCAGTCTTCTTTCGCGGCTTTCGTTTCTTTCGCGGGTTTCGCGTTCCAACGTTTTCGCGCTCCAACGCCTCACTCCACCTCCACCACCATCCCCTCGCGCGCGAGGCGCGTCGCAGGAAAAATCACGCGCGCGTCTTTTTCCACCGCGTCCAGCATTGCGTCGCTGTGTTCGGGATCGTGATGGAACAACACCAGTTGCTTGGCGCGCGCCATTTGCGCGACGTGGAGCGCCATCCGCCACGTGCTATGTCCCCATCCTTGCTTCGATACTTGCGGACTCGAATACTCGGTTTCGGTGTACTGCGCATCGTGGATCAACAACGCGGCATCGCGCGCAAAGCGAATCAAGCGCTGATCGCCGCCGACGTAACCTTCCGTGTCCGTCGCGTACACCACCGCCTTGCCCTGATGCTCGATCCGGTAAACGTAAACGCCTTGCGGATGCGCGTACGAGCGCAACGCGTGCACCAGCACATTTTCCGGCGCGTTCAACTCCGGCGGCAAACGACCGTTCGCGATTTGCGGTTCGGCGTGACCCGCACCCAGCACGACCGTCTCGCCTTCACCCAAGTTGCGGACGATGCGCACGCACGGCAGTTGATCGAGCGTGATCGGAAAAACGGGCGGCAACATCGCGCGCGCCAACACTTCGTGCAAATCGGCTTCCAGCGTTTTGGGTCCGAACACGTACAACGTCGTCGTCTGAAAATACAGCGGCTTGAAAAACGGAAAGCCCTGGGTGTGATCGTGATGCGTATGCGTGAACAAAACCGTCGCCACGATCGGATTTTTATCCGCCTGGTGTTGCGCGACGAGCGCGTTGCCCAACTGAATGATTCCGGTGCCGGCGTCCAGAATGATCCGGTGCTTGCCCGCGCGCACTTCGACGCAAGGCGTGTTGCCGCCTATGCGCGTCGTCTGCGGACCCGGCGAAGGATAACTCCCGCGCACACCCCAAAAAATCACGCGCATTGGTTCACTCATTCCCAACCGCTTGCCCGTTCGATTCGACGCGCGCCAACGGCAAAGTGAAACGAAACGTGCTCCCCTGCCCGGTCGCGCGCTCGACCCAGATTTTGCCGTCGTGCGCTTCGATGATGCCGCGCGCAATTGCCAACCCCAAACCGCTTCCTCCCACGCGGCGCGTCGATGCGCCGTCTACTTGAAAGAATCGTTCGAACACTTTGTCCAAATATTGCGGCGGAATGCCTTCGCCCTGATCGGAAACGCTGACGACGACGCGATCATTTTCCACTTCGCACGCGATTGTGATCTGCCCCTTGGCTGAATATTTGATCGCGTTCCCGATCAAGTTCGTCAAGACCTGGCGAATGCGGCGCGGATCGATCAACACGCGCGGCAACTCCGCCGGCAAGTCCACGACGAAATAATGCGCCTCGGTTCGCATTCGCATTTCGTCCACGACCGCGCGGATCAGTTGCCGCACCGCCGTCGGCTCTTTGGCGACGCGCAGCGCGCCCGCTTCGATCTGCGACATATCGAGCAGATTGTCAATGATCTCGGTCAGGCGATCCGTTTCTTCTTCGATGATGCGGAGGAAATCGCGCTGCGTCGCTTCGTCCCACTTGACATCCTGGCGCAAGAGCGTCGTCGCGAAACCTTTGATCGACGCGAGCGGCGTCCGCAGTTCGTGCGACACCGTAGACAACAATTGCGATTTCATCGCATCGGCGGTGCGTTCGCGCGTCACATCGCGCCACAACATTCCCGCGCCGATTTCACCGCCGCGCTCATCGCGCACGCCGAAACAGCGCGCCGCGACGATACGCGCCGCGTCGTCTGAATCCGGCGCGATTTCCATTTCGATCCAGCGCGCCGGATCGCGCGCGGCGAGCCCGGCGCGCAGTTGCTCGCGCGTCGTGTTCGGCGCAGACGCGCGCGCGGCGATCTGCTCGATCACGTCGGCGGCGCGCTGGTTCAGGATCGTCGCGGCGGGCAGACGCAACAGGATCGCCGCGCGCGCGTTCCAGAATACGACGCGCTGATCGGCGTCGAACAATGTCACGCCGTCGCCCAGATCGCGCAGAACGTTTTTAATCAACTGTGGCGCAAGGTCGTTTGTCATTGCCGCGTTCCGTCATCCCGTCCGCCAAAATTATACCACAAACGCAGATTTGTTCAATAGCCCTATTCCAAAGCTAGGGCTTTCAAAGTCGCGGCTATGTGTCATTGCGAGCGGAGCGAAGCAATCTCCGAGTCGCTTGGGGATTGCTTCGTCGCAAAAGACGCTCCTCGCAATGACACAATGGGGACTTGGACCAAGCCCTCTTTTCAAAGCACAAACCAGGTTTCTCACCGAAACCTGGTTTGTTGAACGGGCGGAGCGAACAAATAGCCGCGCAAACGCGCGCCGTGCGCTGCCCCGCGTATTTTTCCGAGCGCGCTCTGCTCGATCTGCCGGATGCGTTCGCGCGTCAAGCCCATTCGCGCGCCCACCTCTTCGAGCGTTTGATCCGTGCCGTCGCGCAAGCCAAAACGTAGCGTCAGGATGCGCGCTTCGCGCGGCGTCAACGCCTCCAGCGCGTCCAGCAAATCGCGCCGCAACAATTCTTGCACTGCGGCGTTCCAGGGCGTCGGCGTTTGCGCGTCTTCGATGAAATCGCCGAGCGTGACTTCCTGCTCGCCGCCGAGATCCATTTCCAACGAGAGCGTCCCCGCGCTCGCCCCGATCAGACGGCGCACTTTGGGAACAGACAGGCGCAAACGCTCGGCAAGTTCCTGTTCCGTTGGCTCGCGTCCGAGTTCTTGCGTCAACCGCCGCGTCGCCCAGTCGAGGCGGCGGAGCCACTGCGTCGTGTGCGCGGGCAAGCGCGGCGACGCGCCAAAGGCGCCGATCGCGCGCGTGATCGCCTGGCGAATCCACCACGTCGCCAAGGTCGAAAATCTGTGACCCCGGCGATGATCGAATTTGTCCACCGCGCGCATCAGACCCAGGTTGCCTTCCTGGATCAGATCGAGCAAGGTCAAGCCGCGCCCGACGTAATGCTTTGCCATATTGACGACGAGGCGCAAGTTCGCTTCCATCAGGCGTCGCCGCGCGAGATAGCCGGCGCGAATGTGTTGCTCCAATTCCGCCTTGAGCGCGCCATCGTGCCCGTTGTTCCGCAAGCGCTGTTCCGCCACGCGCCCGCTCCGCATCGCCTTGTTCAGTTCGATTTCTTGCTGTCGATCCAACAAGGGCGTCCGTCCGATTTCGCGCAGGTACAGGTACACCAGATCGTCCGTGCCGGGGTTGGTATGTTCGCGCAACTGAGCGCGCGACGAATAATTGATCTGCTCCGCAGCATCGTCGCTGCTTTGTTTCATTTGAAAACCTCGCAGAGAAATTTACTGCTTTCATTTCAAGCGTACTCTCTACAAGTTCAAATCCGGTCAAAAGGGAGTCGTGAACGCGTCTGAATAGCGTATGGCGAATTGTGAATTGCGAATTGCGAATTGCGACAAGCCATTCGCCATCTGCCATCTGCGATACGTCACGCGCTACCAACCGGCAGGCAAGTACTGGTGCGGACAGCGCACGCGCACACTCGTCGCAAGGAAAACGCCGTCCGCCGCGCGCGCGCCTTCGACGATGGCGGTGACGTCGTCGCGCAGCGCGCTCGGCGCCAGCGCGCGATACGCGACATCAATCCGCGCGCGCGCGCCGGCGATTTGAAAACGTAAGGTCTGCGTCGCATTGTCCCAGCGTAGCGTGCCGGGCACGACCGCGCCGCCGACGCGCGCCGGCGTATTCGCCGAACGCGCGACGTACTCTTCGACGGTGATATAATAATTCGCCAGCGGCGAAACCGCCGCCGCGTAAACAAGATGCGCGAGCACCGGCAGGAGAATGATCGCGCCGATGATGATTTTCCACTTCATTGGATTACCTCAACCCAGACGAAAAACCTTCCAGGTCTCCAAGACCTGGAAGGTCTCGCGATCTAATCTCCCTGGAAGATGTACCCAAAGCCGCGTTCGGTGAGAACGTGTTCCGGCTTGCGCGGATCGTCTTCCACTTTGCGGCGCAGATACCAGATGTAGCGTTTGACATAGCCCGTGTCTTCGCCGAATTCATAACCCCAGACTTTATTCAACAACTGCTCGTGCGACAAGACGCGTCCCGTATTTTCCGCCAGCGCGGCGAGCAAGCGATATTCCGTCGGCGTCAGATCAATGACTTTGCCGTTCTTGGTCACACGCCGCGAATCGGTGTCAATGACCAGCGTGCCGCTCGCGTAGCGTTTCGGTTTGTGATCGGGCGGCGCTTGGCGCGCGCGATGCAACACCGCGCCCACGCGCGCGACGATCTCGGCGAAACTGAACGGCTTGGTCACGTAATCGTCCACGCCCGCCGCAAAGCCCTTGAGTTTATCGCTCTCTTCATCTTTCGCCGTCAGCATCACAATCGGCACGGCACTCATCTGCCGAACGCGCTGCGCGGTTTCCCAACCGTCCATGCGCGGCATCATCACGTCCAACAAAATCAGATCGGGTTGCTTGGCGTACAATTCCTGCAACGCGTCGATCCCGTTCGACGCAGTGATCACATCATAGTCCGCCTTCGATAACGCTTCGCGCAACAAACGCACGAGCGTCTTGTCGTCATCCACTACCAGGATGCGTCCCTTGCTCATCGTCGTCCTCCCGACTGACGCTTGGGCGTCACCGCCGTCTCGACTTCACCGCGCCCTGCCAGCGGCAGCGAAAAACGAAACGTCGAACCTTCGCCCAACACGCTCTCGACTCCGATCCTTCCGCCTTGCGCTTCGATCAAGCGGCGGCAAATGAACAAGCCCAAGCCGTGTCCGTACGTCTCGGTGTGATCGCTACGATCGACGCGATGGAACTTGTCGAAAATTTTGTCCACTTCCTCGGACGGAATTCCGATCCCGCGATCCGACACGGAGACCGTGACGAATTTCCCGTCCGATTCCGCCTCCACACGAATCGGCGCGTTCTCCGGCGAATACTTCGTCGCGTTGTCAATCAAATTGAACAACACTTCTTCCGTGCGATCGCGATCCGCCCAGATCGACGGCAAATTTTGCGCTTGCGGGTGCTCGAACTGGTGCGTGACGCCGCGCGATTCCCACACGCCGATCACTTTTTCGATCAGCGCGACGATGTTGAACGCTTGCGGCTGCAAGATCAACTGCCCCGCTTCGATCCGGCTGACGTTCAGGATACCTTGCACCAGACGCGTCAGGCGCGCGCTCTGCTCGCCGACGATTTGCAACAGCTCGCGATGTCCGCGATCGTAACACGGCGCGTCGCCGCTCAACAGCAGTTCAATCGAGCCGTTGATGTTCGTCAGCGGCGCGCGCAGTTCGTGCGAGACCATCGAGACGAATTCGGATTTCAATTCGTCGAGTTTTTGCAATTCTTGATTCGCGATTTCCAATTCGCGATTGCGCCGGCGCAGTTCGTCGGTCGCGGCGGCAAGTTGCGCGGTGCGTTCCGCCACCTTGGCTTCCAGTTCCAGATTGAGTTGCTGAATCGCCTGCTCGGCGCGCACGCGCTCGGTAATATCGCGCAAAATCGCGGAACTGCCGATCACGTCACCTTGCTCGTTGTACAGCACCGTGCGCGTCAAATCCACGATCACGCGCCGCCCATCTTTGGCGATGCGCTCGGTTTCGTAATTGCGCACAAACCCGCGCGCCTTGACTTGCTCCGCCAACCATTCCACCTCGCCGCGCGTTTCCAGTTCCGGCGGCAGAATGACGCGAAAATGTTTGCCCACCACTTCGGCGGCGGCGTAGCCAAAGATCATCTCCGCGCCGCGATTCCACGTCTGAAGAATTCCGGCGTTGTCCAGCGTCAGAATCGCGTCTGCCGAGTTGGAGCAGACCGCCGCGAGCAAGCGCTCTTGTCCGCGCGCGGCTTCGACCGCGCGTTGCTGTTCGTACTCGGCTTGATCTCTCGCAGCCAGCGCGTGGTCGGCTTCTTCGATCCGACGCGCGATCCAGCTGATGGTAAACCAAATCGTGACGGGACCAATCGTGCCGTAGATCAGCAGATCGGAAAGCAAGTGCGTGAAATTCGAGAACGTGTGGAGGACGAAATACCCGAACGCTTCGTACGCCAAAACAGCGAGGAAGACCGCGACCGGCAGCACGCGGCGCAGCCACGCGAGGCGCGCGCGCAAATCTCTGGAGGCGAAAAACGAGCGTGTCATTGTTTGTATTCTACCACAAAAAACATCAAAGCGACAAATGCAAAAGCCCGGAAGGTTTTGGTCAACCTTCCGGGCTTGACGATCCGCACTACCGCCCCAGGAATTTCATCAGCCACTGCCACAGATCAAACGATGGCGCGTCCGCGCGGAACGACGAGAGCGTAACGGCGGTAGGACTACCGCCCGGATTCCCAGTTGCCGGCGTCCAGTAGTGACTAGTCACTAGTTGACCAATCCCTAGTTGACTATCCGACCAATCACCTTCCAATGAATTCACTCATCGCGTAATCGCTGCCCAGATTTTCAAACAGCAACGCCTTGAAGTTTTTGACCAAATCTTTCGACGCGTGTTTGCCGATGCGCGCGACGAGCGCGTTATCCGGATACCACGCGATATTCGGCTCGTCCGTTTCAAAAAACTCAAAACCCGCGCGCTGCATCGTGCGATGCAACACATCGCGATATTCGCGAATGCCCATCCCGGATGATTCGTAATCCCAACACCAACGATAGCCGGTCGCCAGGACGATGGATTTGTCGTACGCGCCGTCGGCGACGAGCGCAGTCATCAACGCGCGGCTGATGCCGCCGCTGCGCCATGCGCGCGCGACTTCGATCCCGCCCAATTCGTACAAATCCGCGATGCGATCTCTGCCCCAGCGCGTATCCGCATCCGGGAGGGAGACCGTCACGTAACCGACGATCACGCGCGCGTCGTTGTACGCCAGCGTGACATTGCCTTCCGGTGACGCGGCAATCTTGACAAGCGCCTGATGTTGAAGATCGGAGCGATTGTGCCAGAAGAATCCGAGGCCTTCGTCAATGCCAAGTCGCGCGATCTCTTCGGATGGGCAGCGCGGCACCACGGTTACGCTGCCGCGCGGCGTATCCAACGATTGGGCTATTTGAGTGATCTTGGGAGCGCGTAAAAAATCGAGCATAAAAAGTATAACGCCGCGCGACAATCGCACGGCAGATAAAATTTGTTGCGTTCAGTCGCGTTTCATCAGAATGTAACTTTCAAATCAGCGGTGGTATATGTAGGCGTAACTTCGTCCTCCATCCCTCGCATCGCATACGCCAGCGAGAACCCCCGCCAATCCGATCCATCTGCTTGGCTAGTCTCACGTTCCGCTTTGGATAAAAGGTATTCGACAAAATCGAGTACCTCTGCCTGCAACGGTCGCGGCAGTCTTTGAACGTATTGCTGAATACTCTCGACAGCCAGCATAGTCCTCCTCCTTCGAGACGCGTTCAGATATAATTGTTTTGTTTCGCGTACTTTTCCAACTCGGCGCGGAATTGCGGCGCGGCGATGGCGATCATCGCGCAAACGCGTTCGCGCACCGATTTGCCGTACAGATACGCCACGCCAAACTCGGTGACGATGTAATGCACGTCGCCGCGCGACGTAACGACGCCCGCGCCCGGTTTCAGTTGCGGCACGATGCGCGAGATTTTGCCGTCTTTGGCGTCCGCCGGTAACGCAATGATCGGCTTGCCGCCGCGCGACCGCGCCGCGCCGCGCACAAAGTCCACCTGCCCGCCAATCCCGCTGTACAACGCCGCGCCAATCGAATCGGCGCACACTTGTCCGGTGAGGTCCACCTCAATCGCGGAATTGATCGAGATCATATTGTCGTTCTGCGCGATGATGAATGGATCGTTCACGTAATCGGTCGGATGCAACTCGATCATCGCATTGTCCTGCACAAAATCGTACAAACGTTGCGAGCCGAACAAAAAGCCCGCGACGATTTTGCCGGGATGCAAAGTTTTCTTCTCGTTCGTGATCACACCGCGATTGACCAGATCGATCACGCCGTCGGAAAAGAGTTCGGTGTGAATACCCAAGTCTTTCTTATCGCCCACCTGCGCCAACACCGCGTCCGGGATCGAGCCGACACCCAGTTGCAGCGTCGCGCCATCCGGGATCATCTCCGCGATGATCTTGCCGATCGTTTCGTGGACGGGCGACGCGCCACCTTGCGGCGCTTCGGGCAACGCGTAATCGGCTTCGACGACGTGCGTGAATTTACTAAAATGAATGAACGAATCACCCAGCACGCGCGGCATCTTGCGATTCACTTCGGCGATCACGATCTTGGCGGCTTGCGCGGCGGGCTTGGTGCAACCCACTTCGCAGCCGAACGAGCAGAAACCGTGTTCGTCCGGCGGCGAAACCTGGATCAGCGCGACATCGAGCGGCAGCGCGCCGTTGCGAAACAAGCCGGGAATTTCGGAGAGAAAGATCGGCATAAAATCGGCGCGCCCGGCTTGCACGGCAGCGCGCGCATTTTCGCCGATGAAGAGCGCGCGGTGCCGAAAACTTTCGGCGTATTCCGGCTTCAAGTGCGGCGCCGGACCGAAAATCAAAACGTGCACCATCTCCACATCGCGCAACGCGGACGCGCGCCGCACCAGCGCGTCGAGCAAGGTGCGCGGCGCGCCGGAGCCGCCGCCCGAGTAGACGCGCTGACCTGACTGGATAATTTTCACCGCCTCATCGGCGGACACGACTTTACTGCGATACAAATCAGCCATCGGTATCCATCCCTAGTGCATCAGCAATTTGTTGGTTCACCAACTTGCCGTTCCACACGTTGACGCCGCGCGCCAGCGCTTGATCGCGCCGAATTGCTTCATCCACGCCCAGCATTCCGATCTCGTACAGGTACGGCAGTGCGGCGTTGAGTAACGCGTGACTCGCCGTACGCGCGACCTGGGCGAGCAAATTCGGCACGCAGTAGTGAATCACGCCTTCCGCGACGAACACCGGATCGCGCAGTGTGGTGGGGCGACTCGTTTCGACACAGCCGCCCTGGTCAATCGAAAAATCCATAATGACCGCGCGCTCGCGCATCCGCTTGACCATCTCGCGCTTGATCACGATCGGCGCGCGCTGTCCGGGCACCAAGACCGCGCCGACGAAGACATCGGCAAATTCGAGCACGCGGTTGATGTTGTACGCGGTGGCGTACATCGTCGTCACGCGCCCGCCGAACATCTCGTCAATCCGATGCAATTTGGCGGGATTGCGATCCAGCACCGTCACTTGCGCGCCCAAGCCGATGAACGCGCGCGCGGCGTTTTCGCCTAGCACGCCTGCGCCCAAGATGACGACTGCCGCCGCAGGCACGCCCGGCACGCCACTGAGCAAAATGCCGCGTCCGCCGCGCGCGCTGGAAAGCAAATTTCCGGCGATGACCGGCGCGAGTCGTCCCGCGACTTCGCTGGAGGTGAGCAATACCGGCAGCGCGCCATCGTCGGTCTGGATCATTTCGTACGCGATCGCGGTGACGGAACGCTGCTGCAATGCTTCGACCAAATCAGGCGACGCGACGGTGAGATGCAAAAAACACATCACGGTTTGACCGTCGCGCAACAGCGCGTGCTCGCGCGCGGCAAGGCGCGTCATCTTGGCGATAACATCGGCGCGACCGTACACTTCTTCGGCGGAGTAGACAATCTCCGCGCCCGTCGCGCGGTAATTCTCGTCGCTAAAGCCCGCGCCCGCGCCGGTGTTCCGCTCGACGTACACTTTGTGTCCGGCTTCGACGAGCGCGTGCGCGCCCGCCGGAGTCAGACCGACTCGATTTTCCAAATCGCGCACTTCTTTGGGCACTCCGAAATTCATACCACACCTCGTTGGTTAGCCAATTGGTGATTAGTGATTCGTGATTTGTCATTTGCTCATTTGCTCATTTGCTCATTTGCTCATTTGCTCATTTGTCATTCTTCATTCGCATTATACCACGCTTTTGGTTATGTTCAAATTGACTTGCGCCAATCGCTATGATAGAATCGTGGCGGTCTGTCATTGCGAGCCGCGCAGCGGCGAAGCAATCTCCTAATCGCAAAGTGGAGATTGCTTCGTCGGCGCAAAACGCCTCCTCGCAATGACACCCGGCAAACGCATTTTTGACAAACCCGCCCTATCGGGATAGGATAGTAAGTAGTGTTCACGCATATTTCAGTATGTCATGCTGAGCGGAGCGAAGCATCTCGCGCAAGCATGCCGAGAGACTCTTCGCTTCGCTCAGAGTGACAATTCAATACGACACCACGACAAGGAGGTCAGGAGTGTACAAAATCCTGAAGAAACAGGTCTTGAGCGACCTGGTTACGTTGATGGAAGTTTCCGCGCCGCAAGTGACGCGCAAAGCGCAAGCCGGACAATTCGTGATCGTCCGCGCGTACGAAGAGAGCGAGCGCATCCCGCTCACGATTGCCGATTTTGATCGCGCGGCGCAAAGCGTCACGCTCGTCATCCAGCAAGTCGGCAAGTCCACGATGCAAATGTGCCAGATGAACGAGGGCGACGAATTCGCCACGGTCGCCGGTCCGCTGGGGCATCCCACCGAAATCGAAAAGTACGGCACGGTGATTTGCATCGGCGGCGGCGTGGGCATCGCGCCGGTCTATCCGATCGCGCGCGCGCTCAAAGAAGCCGGCAACCACGTCATTTCGATCATCGGCGCGCGCAACCAATCGTTGTTGTTCTGGGAAGAAAAAATGCGCGCGGTCTCGGACGAATTGATCGTCACCACCGACGATGGCTCGTACGGGCGCAAAGCGTTGGTCACCGAACCGCTCAAAGAAATTTTAACCGCGCGTCAAGACATCAAAAAAGTCTGGGCGATCGGACCGGCGATTATGATGAAGTTCGTCGCGGCGACAACCAAGACGTTCAATGTGCCAACCATCGTCAGTCTGAACACGATTATGATTGACGGCACCGGAATGTGCGGCGGCTGTCGCGTCCTCACGACCGACGGCGCGCAATTCGTCTGCGTGGACGGACCGGAGTTCGACGCACACCGTGTTGACTGGGATGTGATGATGTCGCGGATGCAATTCTATCGCGCGGAAGAACAAGCCGCCGTCGAACAGTGGAAGCATCAGTGCAATCTGGCGAGTGCCGCCTAGCATTTGTCATTGCGAGCCCCGTAGGGGCGAAGCAATCCCCAGGTAACTCGGAGATTGCTTCGTCGCGCAAAACGCTCCTCGCAATGACACTGAGAGAATAAAATGGCAAAGAAAACCATCGTCCCAAAGAAAACGCCGATGCCGGAACAACCGGCGGAGGAACGAATTCATAATTACAACGAAGTGCCGTATGGCTACACCGAAGAGCAAGCGATTGCCGAAGCCAAACGCTGTATCGAGTGCGCCAAGCCGTTGTGTATGGCGGGTTGTCCGGTCAACATCAACATTCCCGGCTTTTTGAAACTGATCGCCGACGGCGATTTTCGCGGCGCGGTCAACTTGGTCAAAGAGACGAACGCGCTCCCCGCGATCACCGGGCGCGTCTGTCCGCAGGAAACGCAATGCGAAGGTGTCTGTACGCTCTGCAAAAAATTCGAGCCGGTGGGCGTCGGGCGGTTGGAACGATTTGTCGCGGATTGGGAAGCCGCGCAAGGCGCGCTGCCGGTGCCGCCGCTGCCACCGCCAACCGGCAAAAAAGTCGCGGTCGTCGGTTCAGGTCCGGCGGGTCTCACCGTCGCCGCGGATCTCGCGCGGCTGGGACATCACGTCACGATCTTCGAAGCGTTGCACGAAGCGGGCGGCGTGTTGGTCTACGGCATTCCGGAATTTCGTTTGCCCAAAGCAATTGTCAAACGCGAAGTCGAGTACGTCTGCTCGCTCGGCGTCAAATTGGTCAAAGATTTCGTCGTCGGCAACGCGGCAACGGTGGACGAACTGCTCGAAGAGTTCGACGCGATCTTTCTCGGCTCCGGCGCGGGTCTGCCCTGGTTCCTGGGAATTCCCGGCGAAAACCTCGGCGGCGTGTACTCGGCGAACGAGTACCTGACGCGCTCGAACTTGATGAAGGCGTATCGTTTTCCGGAGTACGACACGCCGATTGCGCGCGGTCAGCGCGTCATCACGATTGGCGGCGGCAACGTTGCGATGGATGCGGCGCGCACCGCGCTGCGACTCGGCGCGAAAGAATCGATCATCGTCTACCGGCGCTCGCGCGATGAAATGCCGGCGCGTGCGGAAGAAATTCACCACGCCGAGCAAGAAGGGATCATCTTCAACTTGCTGACGACGCCGGTTGCGCTGCACGGCGCGAATGGACGCGTCACCGAAATGGAGTGCCTCAAGAACGAACTCGGCGAGCCGGACGCGTCCGGTCGTCGTCGTCCGGTGGCGATCAAAGATTCCAACTTTTGCATCCCCACCGACATCGTCGTCGTTGCGGTCGGGCAAAGCCCCAGCCCGTTGATTCCAAAGACAACGCCGGATCTGAAAGTGGCAAAGGGTGGAGTTGTGACCGTGGAAGAACAAACGATGAAGACCTCGAAGAAAGGCGTGTTCGCCGGAGGAGACGTAGCGACCGGCGGCGCGACGGTGATTCTGGCGATGGGGCAAGCGAAGATCGCGTCCAAGGCGATTGACGAGTATTTGAAAACAGGCGCGTGGTAAAATCGAAACCTGGAAGGTTTTTAGAAACCTTCCAGGTTTTTTCTTACGCAAACACCGATCGCGTTTCGCTTTCGGATACCAGCAATCGAAAAATATCCGTCTCGGTGATGATGCCCACCAGGCGATTGCCGTCGCAGACCGGCAAGCCGCCGAATTTGTGTTCCAGCATCAAGCGCGCCGCCGCTTCAATCGAAGTGTCCGGCGAAACGGTGATCGGATCGCGCGTCATAATCTCGCGCACCGTCAAGCGCGCGATCAGATAGTTCAATTCGTAGAAACTGAGCGCGGTCGCGCCGGAAGGCGACGCCTCGCGAATATCGCCCAGCGTGACAATCCCCACCAAGCGGCAATCTTCCACGACGAGCAAGCGCCGGATATTGCACTGCTTCATCAGATGATTAGCTTCCGGCAACGTCGTGCCTGGCTCGATTGTGATCGGATCGGGAGTCATCCAATCTTTGACTAGATGTCTACGCATACTCATCGAACGGACTCCAAGAAACTGCCTCAATGATAGTAGGAACAAGTCCAAACGTCGTATGCAAGGGGTCAAAAAGCGGTCAAAAACACCTGCCGCGTTAGACAACGCGGCGCATCTGTAGTAAAATAGAATCGATGCAAAATCCCATGCCGGATTCGAGCGATCCAATCGAAGCATTGCGAGACAAGCGACTGCTTGACCTCTCCGAGTCGCAACGCCAACAGCGCGGCACGCACTTGTTATTTCGCGTCAAGTTGATTGCCGCGCCGGTATTGTTGGCGTACCATTTCTTCGCGCCGCCTGCGCCCAATTATTTGCTGGTCGCGTTGTTGATCGCCGACTTGCTCTTTCTCATCCCCTATTACTTTTTCATTCGCCCTCAAGCGCGCGCCGAATTGCCCGCCACGTACATTAGTTTAGCAATCACGATTCTGGTCATCACCGCCGATATGTACACCACCGGCGCGCTCCTTTCGCCCAAGATCGGCTATTACATTATGATGCTGCCGGTCGCCGGGCTGGTGTCGCCGCGCGCGCAAGTGATCCGCGTGGTCGCGCTCCTGTGCATCGGATCGTACGCGCTGTTCGTTCTCGCTGAAACCGCCGGGCTGATTCCCGGGCACGCCTCGATGCGCTCGCCGTGGACGATTGCGCTGCTTCAGATCGCGCTCATCGCCGCCGTCGAATGGAGCATTGCGACGCTGGTCGCGCGCTTTTTCGCGTCGATCGAACAACATCGCCAATCGCTCGCGCGCCTGCTGGAGCAAACGCGGCGCGAAGCGGTGTGGGGCACCGTCGGCAAGCAAGTGATTTCCGCGCACACGCTCGACGAAGTACTGACGATGATCATTCAGACGATCAACCAGGAGATCAACGTCGAATCCGGCTCGGTGCTGTTGCGCGAATGGGATAGCGATCAGTTGTACTTTGCCAAGATTCTGCGCGGCGACGCCCAGCATTTTTCGTCGTTCCGCATCAAGGTTGGGCAAGGGATCGCGGGCTGGGTCACCGAGATCGGGCGATCGCTGATCGTAGACGATACGATGAAAGATACGCGCTGGTACTCCGGCGTCGATCGCTTGACCGGCTTTTCCACGCGTTCGATCCTATGCGTCCCCCTGATCGCCGAAGCAGAAACGATCGGCGTGATCGAACTGCTCAACAAAGTAGACGGCTCGTTCACCAATACCGATCTGCGGCTCCTGGAAGCCATCGCCACGCAAGTTGCCCCGGCGATTCAGAACAAACGTCTGCAAGAACAAATGCTGCGCGCGCATACTCCTTCCCGCGAAATCTTCCGCAAAGTGGAACACGCCAAGCAAGAATGGGAAGACACGGTGGATGCGATTGACGAAGCGATTGCGCTGGTCGATCAAAATTGTTGCATCTTGCGCGCCAATCGCGTGCTGGCAGACTGGATGAACACGTCTGCCGCGCAATTGATCGGGCGGCGGTGCTTTGAACTGTTCCACGGGGCGGAAACGCCGCCGCCCGATTGCCCACACGTCCGCCTGTTGGAAACGCGCGCGCCCGCCGAAGGCGAAGTGGAAAGCGCGCGCCTGAACAAAATCTACTGGCTCAAAACGTACCCGTTGCACAATCCGGACGGGGAACATATCGGCAGTGTGAACGTGTGGCGCGATATTACGGCAGAAAAACGCTTGCGCGCGCAACTGATCCAATCGGAAAAAATGGCGGCAACCGGACGACTCGCCGCATCCATCGCGCACGAGATCAACAATCCGCTCCAAGCGATCAGCGGCTGTGTCGATCTCGCCCAAGCCACCAACGATCCGGAGAAGCTCAAAAAATATCTCGCGATGGCAAGCACCGAACTGGAACGCCTGGCGGCGATCGTGCGCCGGATGCTCGATTTCTATCGCCCCGCCCGCGCCGAACACGCGCAAGTCAACCTGCGCGAACTGATGGGCGATGTCTTGCTCCTGAGCGGCAAACGCTTGCAACACGCGCACGTCGCCGTTCGCTCCGAGTGGGCGGACGAGATTCCGCTCGTCTCCGGCGTCGCCGATCAACTCAAGCAAGTCTTTTTGAACTTTATCTTGAACGCCGTCGAAGCGATGCCCCAAGGCGGCACGCTGGAAATTCGCGGGCAAACGATCCAGGACGGCGGCAAATGGGTTATCATTTCGATTGCCGACAGCGGCGAAGGCGTTTCGCCGCAAGACCTGGACAAAATCTTCGAGCCGTTCTTCACGACCAAAGCCAGCGGCACGGGCTTGGGACTCGCCGTGTGCCACAGCATCATCGCCCAGCACAACGGGCGCGTGATCGTGGACAGCGCCGCCGGGGCACGGCACGATTTTTACAATTTGGTTACCGATCTAAAATGACTCCTCTACCCGCTTCCATTCTCGTCGTAGACGACGAAGAAACGATTCGCACGATCATCGCCGAAGCGCTCACCGCGCACGCGCATCACGTTCAGGTTGCCGCCACATCCGATCAAGCCCTGCGCGCCTGCGAGACGACCGCATTCGATCTGGTGTTGCTCGATCTGAAAATTCCCGGCGCGATGGACGGGCTGGCGCTCCTCGCCGCGATTCGTCAGCGCTGGCAACAAACGATCGTGATTATGCTCACCGGCTACGGCACGCTCGATTCCGCGATTACCGCGCTGCGCGCCGGCGCGTTCGATTACCTGACCAAGCCGGTCAGCGTCGCGCACATCGTCGAGAGCGTCGAGCGCGGGTTGGACAAGCAACGCGAGGAGACGCGACGCCACCAACTGATCGCCCATCTGGAAGCCACTCTGAACGCGCTCAAGGACGAAGAAAAAACGGTTCCCGACCCGCCGCAAGTTGCCCAACGCTTCGCGCAAACCGCCACGCTCGTCATTGATCGACAGAAACGTCTCGTCGTGCGCGGCAACGAGCCGATTGACCTGACCGCCACCGAATTCGACTTGCTGGATTATCTGGCGCGCGCCGCCGACCGCATCCTCACGGCAAGCGAACTGCTCAAAGCCACGCAGGGAAGCGAAGTCGCCGATGTGGATGCGCGCCCGATGATCCGCGTCCATATTCAGCGCCTGCGCCAGAAACTAGGCGACGATCCCGAAAATCCGCGCTATATTTTGAACGTGCGCGGCAAAGGATACCGCTTTGTCGGTTGAAATCAGCTGGCAGACCTCCGGAAAGTGTCCCGGAGGTCTTTTTTGTTATGCAATCGTTATGAAACCGTAACACTTTGTAACCCAATAATTTTAGAAATTCGCTTATAATCCGAGTAGACAAGCATTTTTCTGACCGCCGGCGCGCGCCTGTTCGCGCGGTTGAGCGCGCGGTTTTTCTTGGGAGATTCAGGATGACTAAACGCGTACTGGTCGTCGAGGATGACGCCTCAGTTGCTTTTTTGATCAAGGACGGACTAGCCGACTTGGGCGCGAAATTCTACGTCGAGACTGCCCCCTCCGCCGAAGTGGCGCTGGAAAAAATTTCGCAGAGCAAGTGGGATCTCGTCGTCACCGATCAGCGGATGCCGGGGATGACCGGACTGCAACTGATCGAGACGCTGAAAGATCGCACGCCCACACTTCTCACGGTTTTGATCACTGCCTACGGCTCCGAAGAAATGGAACGCGCCGCGCAACAATTGAACGTGTACCACTATATGGCAAAACCGTTTCCGTTGGTGGACTTGAAACGCGTGATCGAAGACGCGCTCGCTTTCAGCCAGAACGACGATCCGCCCTCCGGCTCCACGAACGGCCGCGGCGATCCGCGCGGGCTGAAAATCACGCTCGGCGGCGACGGCAACGTTGGCAAGACGACGCTGATCCGGCGCTTGTGCACCGGCAAATTTCAAGCCGCGCGCGTGATGACCATCGGCGTGGATTTTCATCTGTACGATATTCAGCACGACAACCAGCCGGCGCGCCTGATCGTCTGGGATGTGAGCGGGCAAGATCAATTCGAGTTCACGCGCCGCGCGTTCTATCGCGGCAGCAAAGCCGTGGGCTTGGTGTACGATGTGAGCAACCGCGCCTCGTTCGAACGGCTTGCCAAGTGGCGCGCCGAAATCCAATCGATCGTGCCGAACATCCCCTTTATTCTCGCAGGCAACAAATCCGATCTCGGACGCCAAGTCAGCTTGGCTGAAGGAATCGCGCTGGCGCAAGCGTGGCGCGTGCCTTTTTTTGAAACGAGTTGTTTGCGCGGTGACGGCGTGCGCGAACTTTTCCACGCGCTCGCCCACGTCGCGATGGATTACATCCCACCCGACGCCGCCCCCCTCCGAACGAAAGGGGGAAACTAATGCCCCTCACCGGAACGCTCCGCGATCTCAGTTTGCCCAATCTCGTCCAAGTCCAATGTAGCGAGCAAAATCAAACGCGCGTGCTCTTGACGCGCGGCGCGCACAAGGGGACATTGATTTTCGCAAACTGTGAATTGGTCTACGCCAGCGCGGACAACCTCGCGGGCGAAAACGCGGTGTACGAATTGTTGACGTGGGAAGAAGGCGATTTTCGCGTGGACGACGCCACGTCTCCCCCCGAGCGCAACGTGACGATCCCCTGGAGCGCGCTCTTGATCGAAGGGTTGCGCCGCGCCGATGAAGCGCGCGCCGAACGCGATGGTCTGCTGGAAGCGCGCCTGCGCGATTTGAAAGGCAAACAAGGCGTGCGCGGCGCGTTCGTCGTGCGTCCCAACGGGACCATCCGCGCCGATGCCAAAGGCGAAACCCTGGCGGGCGATCCCGCGGCGCTCATTCAGGTCTACGCCAACGCCGAACGCATTCAAGAACTGCTCAGTTTGAGCGCGCCGCGCCAAATCGTCTTGAGTAATCCGACCGAAAAAATCTGGGTGCAAAAACTGCAAGATGATTTTTGCGCGTGTTGGTTGGACAGCCGCGCCTCGATCGAATCCATCAAAACCACCCTGCAAACGCTGGGAACCCCTGAGGAGCCGAAATGATCTTCCCGCGCGGAAGCGCACTCTACGAAAACCTCAACACCTCGTTCGCGCAACTCGACGCGATGTTGGCGGAACTGCAAACGAATCAATTCACCGGTTACGTGCAACTGACCGGCTGGGAATACGACAGTACGTTGTTGTTCGACACGGGTCGCATCGTCAACGCGTTTGAAACGATCAAGGATCAGCACCGGACGGGACCCGCCGCCGCCGCGAACATCGCGGTCAAAGGCAAAGAAAAAGACAACGCCATCAGCGTCTATCGGCTCAGCGCGGACTTGACGCAATTGCTCGCGAATCTTTCGACCGCCGAACCGCTCTACAAAGACTTGGGCAACGATCTGACCGGGCTGGATAAACTGATCGCCAAACTGCAAAGCGAGAAACATACCGGCTCTGTACAAGTGCAGTGGGCGCACGGCAAAGACGCGGCGACGATTTTATTCCGCGAAGGAAAAATCCTCGATTGCGCGTGGCTTGCCAAAGGCGCAACCGTTTCCGGCGTAGCGATCCTCGATCAGATCATTCAAGCCGCTGCGAACGCGCCCGCGCTCTTCACCGTGTACCGCACTGATCTGGCGCGCGTCTACAGCGCAGAGTTGGATCTGGCGGATAGTTTTGCGCGTTCCGGCGTGTTGTCGCTCTGGCAAACCGTCCTGACATTGATCGAAGAAGTAACGGATCGCTGGGTCAAGCCCGGCACGTTCAACGCCGCGTTTCGGCGCGCGTGCATCGCGCAAGCCACCGCGTTTCCCTTTCTCGATCCGTTCGTCGCCGAATTCGAATATCGCGATGGACAGATCAAATTCGAAGGACAGGCGACGATTGCGCGCTTTAACGCGGGGTTGAGCGCGTGCGTGGCGCAAACCGCGCGTGACCTGGAAGCGCAAGCGGCGACGCAAGGAATTCTCGCGCAACTGCACACGGCGGCGGCTGATCTGCGCGCCGAACAAGCCGCGCGCCTGGAGCAAATCGGCTTGACGGCAACTTTGCCCGAAGTCTTCAAGGCATAAACCAAGAGGCAGGAATGGCACCCACGATCATCCAAGAGCCAACTGCATACTGGAGCGGCACGCGCTTGACCAATCTCAACCGGCGCACGTTTACCCTCTTGCAAGAGATGGATCGCCTGACGGGCGCGCAACGCGCGCTTATCTGCGATCCGCGGGGGACGCCATTGGCGATTTGGCATCTGGAGGCGTTTCCGCTATCGCGCGAAGAAGCAGGGCGCGTGGGCGCGTGTCTGGCAAACTTGTTCGCGGCGTTTCAAGGGCACACGTTCCGCGAAATCGAAATCGCGTTCGAAGATCGGCTGGTGTACGCGCGCACGCTGGGTAACGCGTTTCTCGCGGTCGTTTGCGCGCGCGATACCGCCCTCTCGCTCGTGCGAATGACGTGCAACGTTGCCGCCGCGCCGTTTGAAACGGACAAGGAACTGCAGAGCAATTTGTCTCCCGGTCAAAAAACCGACATTGGAATGCGATTGGGTTGAGGCGGGGTTGAACTAGTCTGCCTCGAAGGAGATGAAACGTATGAGCGCGGCAAGTCGATTATCTCAAACCATTTTCAAACTGTCCACCAGCGAATTATCCGGCGAGATCAACTTGAAACCCGAGGCGTGGCGCGTGCTCTCGCAGGTGGACGGCGTGCGAACCCTGGCGGAGATCGCGCAGCGCACCGGAATGGATGCGGCAACCGCCAGCGCCATCGCCGACACGCTCTTGCAGGCGCACATTCTGGAAATCGCATCCGAGCGCGCGACGCCCGCGCAATTGACGGTGAACAGCGCGTTTTTCGACGGCATCGCGCTCGAACTGGCGCGCGCGATGGGACCGATGGCGCGGCTCATCGTCGAAGACGCGATTGCCGCGCTGGGCGAAACGCAGGAGAAATTTCCGCGCGAACGACTCGCCGATCTGGTGGAACGTGTCAGCGAAGAAATTCGCGATCCGAAAAAGCGGATCCATTTTCAACAAGTAATGTTGGAAGCGATTCGCAAAATCTGATGACAAGTTCGTCTACGAATCTCACACGTGAGGAGTGAATTATGTTTAACCTTCGTGATTGGCGCATCCGCAACAAACTACTGGTGCTGTTTCTCATCTTCGGTATCTTTCCGTCTGGCTTGCTGGGCGGGCTGACTTTCCGCGTCTTCCGCGATGTCGTTTCGAATCAAGCCGCCAGTAGTCTGCTGGGGCACAGCGTTTCGACAAGCAGTGCGGTGGATCAGTATTTGACGGACAAGCGCGAAGACATTGTCGCGGCAAGCCAATTGCCCGAGTTCACCGCCTACTTTGCCAACCCGAATGACGTTCTAAATCAGCAGAACACTTTACGCGCGCTCCGCGCGCTGGCGAATCGGGCTGACTATGAGTCGGTAGCGCTTGCCAATCCGGAAGGATTGCAGGTTATTTCTTCGTCAACAGGCGATGTAGGGATCAACATCGCTTTCCGCCCGTATTTTCAAGAAGCGCTCAAAGGCAATCCCTACATCTCCGATCCATCCGTGGCTATCGCGACCAACCGCCCCGCGATCTTTTTCAGCGCGCCCATTCTATCGAGCGGTGGTCAAGTGCTGGGAGTGATCCGTAGTCGTGTGTCGCTCGGCGGAATCTGGGGCTTGATCGAGCGCGACAAAGATGTGGCGGGTAAAGGATCGTACGGGATGTTGCTGGATGAAAATGGTATTCGCCTTGCCAACAGTCTCAGTCTCGGTCGACGCGATCAGATGGAGGGAAGTTTGTTACTCTACACAGCGATTGCGCCGGTTTCACCCGAAATAGAAAAGACGCTGGTGACTGAAAAGCGGTTTGGGAGTGCCACTGCCGCCCAAGTGCAAGTCGTAGCCATTCCCGAAGTGGCGAATGCGTTGATCACGCCCGGGGTCAAGACGTTTGAAACGTCCTCGGACAATAATGCGGAACGCAATTTCGCTGCGATCGCCAGTCTCAATAACAAGCCGTGGCGCTATGTGGTTATGTCGCCCTTCTCGTCCTTCTTCAGCGAGCTGAATTTTTGGTCAACGATCTATACGGTCGCCGCGGCGCTCTTGATTGGAATCATCATCATCGTTTCGTACTGGGTGGCAGCTGGTTTTACCAATCCGATCAACCGCTTGACACAAGTGGCGGACCGGATCAGTCTGGGTGAGTTGGACGCGCAGATTGACGTGAACCGCAAAGACGAAATCGGCGAACTGGCGGAAGCGGTCAGTCGGATGCAGGCATCGCTGCAAGCCGCCATCGAACGTCTGCGCGCGCGGCGCACAGCATAGACAGAAGGACTGTATGCCTAAACCGGTAATTCTGTCCGAACAGTACACAGAAAAAATCGAAGGCATCTTGGACGAGTTGCGCGCCAAGACGCGCGCCAGTTATGTTTTCCTCGCCGATATCAGCGGGCAGTTGATCAACGCGCGTGGCGCGACCCAGTCCACCGATATCGCCGCGCTTGCCGCGCTCACTGCCAGCAATATGGCGGCGACGGCAGAAATGGCGCGGCGCATCGGCGAGCAGGCACAATTCCGCTTGATGTTCCACGAAGGCGCGGGGAGCAACATCTATTTGTCCCAAGTGGGTCATAGTTTTTTGCTCGCCGTGGTCTTTGCGGCGGAAGTGCAAATCGGTCTGGTGCGCTTGTTCAGCAAACGCGCCGTGGAAGAGTTGGAAAAGCTCGCGGCGGAGTACGAAAACGTAGTGGAGCAAACCCCCTCGATGATGGAAGCGGGCTTTGGCGGCGCGTTCGATGACGCGCTCGACGCGCTGCTGCCGACCGCGAAAACCAAACCCGGCGCGCCGATCATCATTCGCTAGCAAGGAAGGGCTGGCCGATGTTTATCAATTGGAAGCAACGCGAGATCAAATTGAAGATCGTGTACTATGGCGCGTCGTTGTGCGGCAAGACGACGAACCTGGAATTCTTGCACGCCAGTATTCCCAGCCACGCGCGCAGCGATCTCGTTTCGCTCAAGACGCGCGAAGACCGCACGATCTTTTTCGATTTCCTCGAAATCCAACTGGGCGAGATCAAGGGGCTGAAACCAAAGTTCTCGCTCTACACCGTGCCCGGTCAGGTGTACTATATCGCCAGCCGCAAACTCGTGCTGCAAGGCGCGGACGGCGTCGTGTTCGTCGTGGATTCCGCGCCGGAGCGGCGCGACGCCAATGTGGAAGCGTGGGACAATTTGCACGCCAATCTGCGCGAATTTGGCTTCGATCCGAAAACATTTCCGATCATCGTGCAGTTCAACAAGCGCGATTTGCCCGACGCCTTGCCGCTGAACGATCTGCGCCAGATGATTCACTGCAACGGGCACCTCAACGTCGAAGCGGTAGCGTCTCAAGGCATCGGCGTCTTTGAATCGCTTCGCCCGACAATCAAATCCGTAATGGTGGAGGCGCAGAGGCATCTTTAGGACAAGGAGAAGAAATGGATACTCAGCGTAAACCACAACTGGTCAAATGCCCAGAGCCGTTTGAGCCGCTCTTTGTGGCGGCAGAAGATGCGATGGCGCAATTCTTTGGCAATCTGCAACGCCATCCCGAAAAAGGCGAAATCACGATCAGCGACGTGCGCTATCTGCTCGTGCGTTCCGCCTCGATGAGCATTCAGTTCCGCAAAGAACTATCGTCAATCTACGGATTGCGAACGGCGAATCAGATCATTTACAACTTTGGACGCGCGTGCGGCGTCCAGGACGCGACGATGTTCCACGAACGACTCGGCTTGAAAGATCCGGCGATGAAACTCGCGGCAGGTCCGATCCATTTCGCGCACGTCGGCTGGGCGTTCGTGGACATTTTCCCGGAGAGCGCGCCCTCGCCGGACGAAAATTATTTTCTGATCTACGATCACCCGTTCTCGTTCGAGTCCAACTCGTACACCGAGTCAAAAACAAAATCGGATGACCCGGTCTGTTTTATGAACGCCGGTTACAGTGCGGGCTGGTGCGAAATCAGTTTCGGCGTCGAACTGGCGGCAAAGGAAATCACGTGCCGCGCGCGCGGCGATGCCAAGTGCATCTTCGTGATGGCGCCGCCGAAAAAGCTGTTGGGCTATATCAAAGAATATACTGCCAAGTACGGGAAAACCTGATGCTTGGCAAACGGCTGAAACAAAAATACGATCTGACAAGGAGATTAACGTGGCAGAGAAAGACATGACCACCAAACTGACCGAACTGTTACGCACATTTCAGGCATCCACGCCGGGCGTCTTGGGCGCGGGCGTGATCAGCGCAGACGGTTTTGCGATCGCTTCCGAGTTGCCGCAGAGCGTCGAAGAACGCCGCGTCGCCGCGATGGCGGCGGCAATGCTCGCGCTCGGCGAACAGACGACGACCGAATTCGAGCACGGACGTTTGAAACGCGTCTTCATCGAAGGAACGGACGGCTATACGATCATTATGAGCGTCGGAACCGAAGCGGTGCTAAGCGTGGTCGCGCGCAAAGACGCCAAACTAGGCTTGGTCTTTTTGCAAATGGAACGCACCGCGCAAGCCCTGCGCGAGGCAATGGCATAAGCGCGCGTTGATTCTACTGTGAGGCGGCGAGAACTATGGCAATCGAAACCACACCATCAGAATTCGGAGACATTCTCCAGCGGATGAACAAAGACGGTTTCTTTGTCGCATCCGTTCTGGCAAGCGAAGACGGCTTGCCGATCGCGTCCGCGCCCACGCCTTCTACGTACGACGCGGATACAATCGCCGCAATGGTCGCGCTGGTCAAAGATTTCATCAAGCAAACCCAGACGCGGCTCGGGCTGGCTGACGTGGACGAAGTGTCGATCTTTGTGAACGATCGTTCCCGGTTGATCTGCCGCTACTTTAACGCGGGCACGCAACCCTTTGTCCTGACCGTGCTAGCGCCGCCCAACCAAAGTTATCGGCGCGTGACCACGCGCGCCGTGCACGAAATCCAAGCCGCGTGGGAAGCGAACGGGCACTAAAAAGACTTCCGAAGTTGTGAAACTTCGGAAGTCTTTTTTTTACACTAACGCCGCGCCGCGTCGTAACGCCTGCTTGTTCAGCGGCAACTTGTCGCGATGGCGCGCGCTGATGTGTTCGTCCAAGACGTGATCGAGCGTTTCGAACCGGAGCATCCCGGTCGCCTGCACGAGCGCGCCCAGCATCACCACATTGGCGAGTTGGATCGCGCCCAGTTCCGCGGCGATGTCGTTCGCCGCCACGTACACCACGCGCAGATCGCCGCGTTTCGATTGCGTGGCGACGAGCGACGAATTGACGATCAGCACGCCGTCTGTTTTCATTGCGGGCTCGAACCGATCGAACGAGGGCGGGTTCAGCACGAGCGCGCCGGTGGGATGCCGCGTCAACGGCGAGCCGATTTCCTCATCCGAAATGATGACGGTGCAATTCGCGGTGCCGCCGCGCATTTCAGGTCCGTACGACGGAATCCAGGTGACGTGCCGTCCTTCCGCGAGCGCGCCATACGCCAGCAATTGTCCGGCGAACAGCGCGCCCTGCCCGCCAAATCCGGAAATGATGATTTCGTGATGCATTGTATCCTCTGCAATGAGCCAATTCGCCAATGAACCAATGAGCCAAATCTCCAATCTCCCTTTGGCTCATTGGTTCATTGGTTCATTGGACGATTGTTTTTACCGCGTCCGCGATCTTGAAATCGCCGAGCGGATAGTGCGGCATCATTTGTTCTTTGACGAACGCGAGCGATTTTTCCGGCGTGACGCCCCAGTTGGTCGGACAAGTTGACAGAATTTCGACGAGCGAAAATCCGGCTTGATTGAGTTGCACCTGGAACGCCGCCTTGATCGCTTTTTTCGTTTTGTTGATGTTGCCCGGATCGTGGACGGAACGCCGCACGACGTACGACGCGCCCGCCATTTGCGATAGCACTTCGCACACGCGCACCGGAAAGCCGTGCAGTTCGACGTCGCGCCCAAACGAAGTCGAAGTCGTTTGCATTCCGGGCAAGGTCGTCGGCGCCATTTGTCCGCCGGTCATTCCGTAGATCGCATTGTTCACGAAAATCGTCGTGATGTTTTCGCCGCGCGCCGCGACGTGCATAATCTCCGATGTGCCAATCGCCGCGAGATCGCCGTCCCCCTGGTAGGTAAAGACAACGCGATCCGGCAAATAGCGTTTGATGCCGGTTGCCATTGCGGGCGCGCGTCCGTGCGCGGCTTCGGCAAAATCGGTTTCGAAATAATTGTAGATGAACACGGAACAACCGACCGGCGCGACGCCGACCGTCTTTTCGCGAATCCCCAGCTCGTCAATCACCTCGGCGATCAAACGATGAATGACGCCGTGCGTGCAACCCGGACAATAATGCGATACCGCGTCAGTAAAGGTATCCGGATAGTCAAAAACGACTTGCATATGCTCGTTGATCATTTTGCCTCCACCAGTTTTTCGATCTCCGCCAACACTTCGTCCGGGAACGGCACCAGTCCGCCCATCCGCCCGAAGAAATGAATCGGCACGCGATCGTGCGTGGCGAGCCGGACATCTTCGATCATTTGCCCGGCGTTCATTTCGACGACGAGGAGCGCGCGGACGCGCTGTGCAATTTCGGCGAGGCGCGCGTACGGATAGGGATACAAACTGATCGGGCGGAACAAGCCGACGCGAATACCTTGGGCGCGCGCCAAGCGCACCGCCGAGTGCGCCGCGCGCGCGGCGGAGCCAAACGCGACAATCGCGTACTCGGCATCGTCCAACATCACTTCGCTGTAACGCACTTCGTTCTTTTCGATTTCGCGGTGCTTGTCCTGAAGATGCACGTTGTAATCGTGCAGAACTTGGGGATCGAGATAGATCGAGGTGATGATGCGGCGCGGTCGGTTGTGCGCGCCGGTCAATTCCCAGCCGCGATCTTTTTTCTCGATCGTCCGCATCGGCGGCAGTTCGACCGGTTCCATCATTTGCCCGATATTGCCGTCGGCGAGGATGCCGACGATGTGGCGGTACTTGTGCGCCAGATCGAACGCGAGGTAAATCAGGTCGGCGGCTTCTTGCACCGACGCGGGCGCCAGCGCGATGGGACGATAATCGCCGTGACCGCCGCCCTTGGTCATCTGAAAATAATCTCCCTGCGCCGGCGCGATGTTGCCCAAGCCGGGTCCGCCGCGCATCACGTTCACAAACACGACCGGCACTTCCGACCCGGCGATGTACGACAACCCTTCCTGCATCAGCGAAATACCGGGACTGCTCGACGAGGTCATCACGCGCGCGCCCGCGCACGCCGCGCCGTAGACCATATTGATCGCGGCGACTTCGCTTTCCGCCTGGACGAACGCGCGCTTCATTCCGGGCATTTTCTTGGACAGGTACTCGAGCACCTCGTTCTGCGGCGTGATCGGATAGCCAAAGTACGCTTCCAAGCCCGCGCGCAAGGCGGCTTCGGCAATGGCTTCATTGCCCTTCCAAAGTTCTTTGGTCATTTCTTCTCCTGCATCGTTGCAAGTTCAAGGTTCGAGGTTTCAAGTTAGGCAGGCGCAACCTGTAACTTGGACCCTGAAACCGGTTTTCTCTCGCGGTACACCGTGATCGCCACGTCCGGACAAATCGTCGCGCAGAGCAGACAACCGGTACACTCTCCGTTCGGGTCAACGAGTTGCGCGGGATGATAGCCGCGCGCGCTATAGCGCGTCGCCATCTCGATCAAATCCTTGGGGCAAACCGTCGTGCAGAGTTCGCAACCCTTACAGCGCAGTTCGTCTATTTTGATCGTGCCTTTCGCCATATCGCCTCCAGAATTAGGAATTAGGAATTAGGAATTGCGAATTGCGAATTGCGAATTGCGACATTCCTAATTCGCTATTCGCAATTTGCAATTCGCTATTCGCTATTCGCTAGTAGATGAATTCACGTACATCATAATAACTCACTTTGGGCGCGGCGTCAAAATTCGCAAAGCGAAAACCCGCGCGCATCAGCGTCATTTGATGCTCGATCTCGCCGATCGTCAACGGACGAATGTTGGCTTCGTGCAACAACGCGGAATAGTCCGAGCGCGGATGATCGACCAGTTCGGAAAAATAGATCAGATCGGTTTGAGCGAGCGGCAGCGCGTTGATCAGATTGACGGTGTGGCGCACGTGTTGCGCCGCGTATTTTTCGCCGCCCGCGCCGACGAGTACGATCACCGCGACGGCGACGCCGCCCGCCTTGACATCGCCGACCAAGCGGATCACGTCTTCCGGCGCGTTCGGCTTGCCGAGAAAGCGCAACAACTCCGCGTCGCCAGTCTCCAAGCCGATGTAGACGCGCTTTAACCCGCGCGTCGCAAGTTCGGCGAAATCGCGCGCGGTTTTGCGGCGCGTGGTGAACGCGTCGATGAACGAGTAGATGCCTTCAAAATGGATCGGGCGCGCGGCTTCCCACTCGCGCAGCGCGTCGCCTTCGCAGTGAATCGGATGGATCGCAAACTCGGTATTGATCGCGTCGAAGAGCGGGAGGAGTTGCGCCTGCGGAATGATCAGCGCGTTGGCGTCGGCAAGAAAAATCGTCTTGCGCAAACAAATGCCGCCGCCGAAAAATGCGCGCACGTCGCGAATGTGATTCTTGAATTCGTCCAGACTTTTGACGTGGAACTTGCGGTCGCGATAAAATCCGCAGAACGCGCATTGATTGTGCGAGCAACCCTCCGTCGCCTGCAAAACGAGCGCAAGATATTGATCGGGGGGCAAGATGTTGATCGGTTTGTAAATGATGTTGAAGATCGCGCGGTCGCGTTCCAACTGCGCGAGATCGCACGCCAGCACGCGCTCTAGCGCGGCGCGCACGGTTTGCGCGTCGCCGGACGATGAATTGCTGACAACGCGCGTCGCCGGATCGTTTAGCGCGGCAGCGTATTCGACGACGCGCGCGTACGCGTCGGCGAGAAACTGGCGCGCCTCATAGGGTCCCAATTCCCGCCGAACGCGATAAGAGAGTCCGGGACGCGGACCCTCTTGTTTTTCCAGCACTCGATTGTCCAAACCGCGCCGATAATTGCGCCCGTCCATCCACGCGCTGTACAAGCGACCTTCACGGTCGTAGTTCAACGTCAATTTCTGGTCAACGAAGATGGAGGTGGCTTCGCGGCGCGCGTTAATCAAAATGTGCTGACCGGTGGCAGTCTCGAATTCTACAATCGGCATAGCGTCACCATCGTCGCAAGCAAACTCATTCTACGCGCGCGCGGTGCGATTTCGGTCTTGGGGCGGTCAAAATAGAGTCAGACCCTTTGGGATTCCCAAACCCAAAGGGTCTTTCGATCTCACGCATCGTCCCAATCTTTTTGTTCAATGCCTGCTTGCTTTCGGATTTCGTTGACCAAACCGGCGGCAATATCACCACTTCCGTGCGGATTAGGAACGCGCACCTTGTGACGTCCCTTTATCATAAACTGATGCTTGCCGCCGGAAAAGGGTCCCTCAAATCCCAGCACTCTCAATTTGCGCACAAGTTCGCGTTGCGAGAGATTGCCGGACATTATGCCGCCACTTTCTCACGAAAAGCAAAGTGTAAGCCGTCTACAACAGGAAGAGGATCGCCGTCTCGGATTTTCAGGACAAGCCACTCTCCCAAAACCTCTTCCAATTCGGCGCGACATTCTTCGACGGTGGCGGCGTTTGCCCAGACTCCGTCAAAGCCGGGAACTGACGCAAACCAAGTACCATCTTCAAGCGTTTTGTATTCGGCGTGTCTCAACGCCGTGTGAATATAATGAACAATCATTCTCACCTCCGTCAGTCAACGAACTGACGATTGGTATTTTACTATGGCTTGGGATGGGTGTCAAAACCGAGCGCGGATGCGTCACCGTTTTACCTCCAAATGAATGGCAGGAACAAATCGTTCAGCGGAGTACTCGGAGTGTAGACTGGATAAACCGTATCTGATTGCGGATCAGATTCGTTGCCATATTCATCGCGGAAACGCGCGTAGACATTATCACTCACCGGCAGCATAACCAAAGTTGCAAAAGACTGCCATGTTTGAGTTGGATTCGCGTCCGTCCATACCATCATCTCCGTAATGTTGCCGGTGTTACTCTGCGCGATCAGTTGCACTGTCATTGTGATTTCGGTCATACTGTAAATCAATGCCGTCCCCGTTACAACCGCTGTTGATGTGCGCAACACCGGACTCTGCACAGAACTTGCGCGCAAAACTGGCGATGGCGCGTTACCGCAAGCCGGCTGACCACTGTAGACCGAGATATAGTCAAAGTCGTACTTGGGGGAACGCGTGCTCAACATCATATTCGCGCCACCCAAGAACCAAGGATCGTTGATGAAATAGTTGGAGGGATCGCTACCTTGCCCACTGGTCACAACAACCCAATGAGTATCGTTGACATTCCCTTTCCTGTGCATACCCAGGATAACTGGACGATGGTTCTGGTTGAGTTCTTGATCCAGACGACTCCAACTGAATCCGTATTGACCAACCCAGGACGCTTTGCCATTGGAACACGCTGCGCCAGTGTTCCAGTAAAATGGGCAAGCACGTGTTCCCATACAGTCACTCAAAGTAGGTGGAATTGTATTTGCTCCATAGTACGAGAACACCATTGCGGAAGAAGTCAACGTACAACCACACGTCCCAATAGTGCTGCACGACGATGAGCAAGCACCGTTGGAACGCAGCGGATAGTTCTTCCACCTGTCATCACGCTGCGAGAAAAAGGGAACCGCACATGATTGCGGCGGTGGAGCCGTTGCTATGAAATCTTGTCCCGTCCTGCTTGGCGGCACAGTAACATTGCGCGAAGCAGGCGAGAAAGTGTAGCCGCTCTTGGATGGTGTGATTGTGTACGTGCCCGCAGCCAACTCGTTCAGCGTGTAATTGCCATTGCTGTCAGTCGTGGCGTCGTGCCCCGCGCCGACAGAGATGGTTGCGCCGGAGATGGGATTGCTGCTGGCATCCGTCACGCGGCCGGAGATGGAGTAGTGTCCCCGTCCGAAATCTTTGACAGCGATCGCGCCAGTTTCGGCTGAATAGAATGGCGGTGTGTCCCAGCACCATCCGTCAAGCCGTCCAATGAGGGCGGCTTTTGCATTTTCTCCGGGAATCGTGT
>VGOB01000018.1 GCA_016865935.1 Chloroflexota bacterium
GCGACGACGAAAGAGATCGCTAGCATTCCGCCGCAAAAAAACGCCAGCGCGCGTTCGAACCGCGAAATGGCTGCTAATCGAATCGAACGCGCGTCGCGCCCAATCGTCATCAAGTCGGCGCGCAAAATGAACGCGGTGAGTAACAACAGGACCCAGAATAAAAGTGGAGTGAGCCAGCCGATCAATCCAAGTCCGAATGTCGCAAACGAAATCAATCCCAGTCCTAAACCCGTCGAAAAAACAATGGCTTGAAGTGGGGAGTCGAACGGCAAGCCGCACAACACGCGACGTCCCAGCGCGGCGGCAAGCGCGACGAGCGCGCCCGCGACGATCACATCCCCCAACGCGTTCAAAATCGCCAGCGCGTTCTCCGCGCTGAATGGTTTGTGGACGATGTAATAGTTGAGTGTGACGAGAAAAATCCACGTCAACGCAAGCGCGATCAACAAGACGCGTTTCATTGTGTTTCCTCGCGCGCCAGAAAATAGAGCGCGGCAAGTGGGATGAGCGCGTAACCGCCGCCAAAGCCGCCCAGCGCGCCATCCAACCAGTACGCGCCCAGCGCAGCGAGGACAAGCGCGATCAGTTCACTCGGCTTGCGCAGCAATGGGATCAGAGTCACCGCGCTCCCGGCGTATAGCACCGGCATCAATTCCAAATTGAGTGATTGAACCGCGCCGACGCGATCACGCCCGCGCCGAAACGCGCGCCAAAATAGTATCGCCGTCGCCAGCGCGAACGCGCCGAAGATCAAGTAACCCAATCCACCGATGCGCCACCACGCCCACAGACTCGCGATCAGCAATTGGATTTGCGCGCCTCCTTCGCTAGCACGCTCCGGCAACGCGGCGATCATCTTCAAGACCCAATCCGGCTGGAGCAAGAATGCTGGCAAACAAAACACGATCAACGCACCGCCGAACGTCAGCAGATTTTTTCGATCCCGCACGATGATCCAACGCGCTAACAAATAGAGCGCGGCGAGCAAAGTGACCTGGGGTTTGACAAGCGTCAAGACAATACCTAGTCCGGCAAACCCAGGACGATTCTCCAACATCCACACCAGCGGAAAGATCAGCCAGAGGTCAACCATTCCGTCGCCCACCGCGAACCACAACGGCGGAAAAAGAAATAACAACAACGCGGCTGGACCGAGTCGGCGCAAGATGTACGCGAGCGGAAATAAGACCCAGATCAAACGAAACCAATCCGGCATGAATGAAAGCGGCACGAACACCCACAACTGCGTGGGCAGCGGGTACCACGTGTCAATCGGATGCGCGCCATACGAATGTGGATCAGCGCGCAGCGCGTTGCCCATCGCGACGTATCTGCCGTAATCGTACGGATGCCACACTTGCAGCACGCGCGGCAAAAAAAGAATGAGTTCAATCGCGACGATCATGCCCGCGACGATCAATAGTGCGATTAGCCACTTGCGCCGCGTCGGAACAAGATGCCAGCGAGTCATCGCGCGATCACCCCGCGTCGCTGGAACAAAATCCAGGTTCGGATGCCATCGTCGTACCGGCGCATTTCCTCGTAATTGTTCGACAGCCAAGACCGCGCCACCGGATCGGCTTCGAGTTTTTCCAATTCCCAAGTTTTCCAAGCGACATAGTAATCCGGCGTGAACGCCTGTAAGATGCCCAGGATATTTATATCACCGGGCGTCGAACGATTCAGCGCGACCACGCGCGGGGACACCAAACCGCCTTCGTCAATGATGTAGCGCTCCGAATACCAACCAACCGCGCCGATGGACTCGAGCGCGACGGTCGCCGATGTCGGCGTATTGTCGCGCAGCCAAACGCCCAGCGGCTGACCGATTTCGCGCTCAAACGCGGATTCGACTTGCGCGTCCACCGACACGCCAAGAAATGAAACGATCACAAGCAGGCACGCCAAGATCAGCGCCGCGATCTGCCACGCACGGCGGGGGATCGTTTGGAATGCGCGCGCCATCGTAGGAATCGCGCATACGCGCTTGTAACCTTCGTAAACCCCGAGGCAAACGAACAGGAAGAAGATCGGCATCAGCGGCGCATAATACCAACCATAAGGTCCGCCGCGCGCCAGTGTAAAAGCAATCAAATAAAGCGCAAACCAACCGGCGAAAACCAAAAGCATCGCGCGCGTTTTGTTCGTCAACGCCGCAATCAATCCAACCAGGAAAAGTGAGATGACGATGATACCGCCAAGCAAACCGCCGCGAATGAAAAACACTCGAAAAAAATCTAGTCCCCAGTCCAGCACGCCGGACACTTGATAAGAGAGCGCTTTTGCGCTGACCGAATTGGGGATCGGTGAGCCAAAGTATCCGAGCGCGAAGATCGTCCACGCGGCTTGGCACGCGACGATCACGCTCAACGCTTTGAGCAAATCCGTGCGACTGCCGCCGCGAATCATTCCAACAATCGCGACCACCGCCACCGCCAACCATCCGTCGGGGCGCGTCAGGACGAGCAACCCTCCCGCGCAACCGAGCGCAAGCCATCGTCGGCGCGCCAAGTTATTTTGCGCGCCGAGAAACAGAGTCAACAAAGCCAGAAAGGTGTACAGTCCCGTCTCCATTCCCGTCGCGGCATAAAAAATGTTATACGGCGACGTGACGAACAAAACTGCAACCGCGCCAGCCAGCACGCGCGATCCAAACCGGCGCATCAACACATAGAGCAAAACTGCCGACGCGGCATCGGCGACGATGTTCAGTAATTTGCCGATGACAATGAGATCGAATCCGCCAGCGCCGAATAACGCAAGCAGCAAAGTATAGAGCGGCGTCGTCGTGCCAAGTACTGATTCTCCGGCATTATAGACGAATCCCAAACCCGCGACAAGGTTGCGCACGTAACGAAACGTGATGAACGCGTCGTCAACCGTCGCGTACGTGAATGGCAAACGCATGACGACGGTGAACACGAACAACACCGCCACATCGAAAAACGGAACGCGCTTGTGTCCTATCGCTTGGTCAATCATCGTCGACGATTCACCCCATGTGCGGCGGGCGTTCGTACGTGCGCTGGAAACGCGCGAGCGACTCGCCTGCGATTTCGATTTTGCGCGCGTCAATCGCGCCGATGCCTGCCCACGCCGCAAAGTCGAGATAATCAATTTGCGCGGGCTCGAATCCCATCAACCGCGCAGATGTTGCATCCACCGCGAGCAGATCGCTACCCGCAACGATCACGCCGCTTGACACCGCATTGCCAAACAGGGGACCGTCGCCTTCCAAGCCGACGATCCCATCCACCACCGCGCACGCGCGCGTTTGCAGTGAATCCGCAAGTTCCGCCAGCACCGCCGGAATACCTTGAAAGTGCAGCGTATTTTTGGGCCAGCCGTATTTGATGCCCGGCACGATGCCAAAAAAATTCTTGATGCTGACCGAAATCTGCGTCCAGTGATGCGTTTTCATTTTCGGAAGCGAGATCAAAACATCCGCATCGCGGATCGTCTGGGCGACGAAGAGCGTTTTGAGTCTTGTGTAACCACCACGCAACGGCACCTCGACCAAATCGTCGTAGTTGAGGTCCACGAACGCGATGCGTTCGCGCGCGAGCAAATCGGTGTACCCCGTCGCATCCAACACGGCTTGGACATCGCGGCGGAACGTCGTTCCTTCCGCGACGACGATTGCGCGCGCGCCGAGTTCGCGCGCCAGTTGAATCATCGCTTGCGCGACGCGCGGATGCGTGAAGCATGGCACGCCGTCCACAAAGTCCACCAGGTTCGGCTTGATGACGACGCGCGCGCCGCGCAACTCTGGCATCGCCGCGCTCTGCCACGCCGCGCGTAACGCGCCTAGCACGTCGGCATCGTACGATGGACACGCGGCAAGCGCGACGCGCGCGTTGGGGGCGAACCAGCGCGCGAGATTGCCGCGCACCATCCAGCGAAACCACCGGTCGAATCCGACGGGTTCCGTCGCCTTGTATATCACGCCCGCGCCTGCCGCGATGCCGGTCAACAACGCCAAACGCAAAAATGCGCGCCGCGAGATTGGAGATTGGAGATTAGAGATTGGAGATTGGTGAGACATTGGTTCAGGGTTCAGGGTTCAAGGTTCAAGGTTCAAGGTTCAAGGTTCAAGGTTCAAGGTTCAAAGTTTCAGGTTTCAAGTTTCAGGTTTCAGGTTTCAGGTTTCAGGTTTTGCGTTTTGCCTTTTCACTTTTTACTTTTGACTTGCCATTGCGATTGCCGTGATAAATGGATTGCCGTCCCAACTGCCGTCCGCGCGTTGCAACGCATTCAAGCGCGCCAGCGAATCTCCAATCTCCAATCCCCACTCTCTTAACGCCCAAATTCCCCACGCGAGTTCGGCGGGCGTTTGGGCGCGCGCAACAGCATCCCGCAAATATTCGATTGCTTTCGCCACCCGCGCTTCGCCCCTCGTCACTTGTGCCGCGCGCAACGCGAGCAACGCGATTGCCGTGTCTTGAATCGTCGCCGGAATTTTCTTGTCCAGCATCCAAGGATTGCCGATGTTCCAGCCGCCGTCGGGACACGCGCGATCGAAAAGATACTGCGCGCCCTCGCGCACGCGCGCGTCCTGAGCGGAATGGAGCGGAGTCGAAGGATCGTGCGCGCCTGCCGCGACCAGCGCGCAGAGCGCGAGCGCGGTGGGATGCACCCAGGACGCGTCGCCGCGCTGCCAGGGCCAGCCGCCGCGCGCGGAATCAATCTTGTGTAACTCACGAATAATGCGGCGCGCGTCGGGATCGGTAACGCGCTGTCCTTCGATGGCGAGCAACCATTGCGCGCCGCGCGCGACCGCATCGCGCGTTTCAGGAAAATCGGCGAGCGCGCGAATTGCCCACGCGGTCATCCAGCCGCTTTCCGGATCGAGCGCGGCGATGCCCCACCCGCCATCGGCGCGTTGGAGCGCGAGAAGAAAATCGCGTCCGCGCGCGCGCGCGTTTGGATCGGACAACACGAGGAGAACCGCGGCGGTCGGTTCGACATACGACGTTCCGCCAACGCGATAACCCCAGCCGCCATCGGCGTTTTGCGCGCGCAAAAGAAATTCAGTGGCGTTCGGCATTGGCTAGAGAGTACCACGCCCACGCGTGGTTGTCAAGTGGGAAAATTGGTTGTATACTAGGCGCGTTCGTACCGCTAAATTCCAAAGGAGGAAAAAATGCGTTCATTTGCTTTGCTGATCGTCATTGCGCTGATCGTCATCGCTTGTGAGATTCCTGCGATCACGATCTCGCTGGGCGCTACGCCCACCCCAACGGTCACTGCCACGCCGACGCTGAATCTGCAAGCGACAGCGGACGCGCAAGCCGCCGCCACGGCGAACGCGCAAGCAACCGCCAACGCGCAAGCGACGGCGAACGCGCGCGCGACCGCTGATGCGCGCGCCACCGCCGACGCGCACGCGACCGCGAACGCGCACGCGCTTGCCACCGCGACCGCGCGCGCGTACGCGACGGCAACCGCGCAAGCACAGGCGACCGCCACCGCGCAAGCCCAAGCCACGGCGAATGCGCGCGCCGCCGCCACGGCGACGACGAATGCACTCGTCGCCGCGATCAACGCGATGGTGGACGCGCAGACCGCGCGACCGTACACCGTGAAAGAGGAAACGGTGCCCGGACAACCAGCCCCCTATGTCACTACCTACAACCCCCAACTTGACATGAAGAATTTTGCTGTCGAAGTCGAGGTCGTCAATCCTTCCGACGCAAAAGTCAATCCCTGGGATTTTGGGATCATCTTTCGGCGGGGCGGCAAAGCCGATCAGTATCGCCTGGTTCTGCGGTCCGACAAAACCTGGGACTTGATCTTGATTGACGAGAGTCTGGCAGATTCGGTGGATGGCAAACGCATCACGCAAGGCATCATCCCCAATCTCAACCTCGCGCCCGGCGGCACGAACAAATTCCGGCTGGTCGTCAAAGACACCAACGGTTTTTTGTTTGTCAACGACCAGTACATTGGAGCGATGAGTACCTCGGCGCGGCTGGGTTCTGGGTTCTTCGTGATCGGGACTGGCTTTGCTCGGGATTCGATGTTCCCGGGCTTGAAACTCCACTTTAAGAACTTGAACATCAAGTGGCTGCCGTGACGCCGGATCGAAAAAGCGGTTCTCGAAAAATCGAGAGCCGCTTTTGATTTCACCCGATTGCGCCGCGCCGCCACGCGACCGCGCGCGTGTAGAGCGCGTACTGCCAACGCGAGAAGACAACATCGCGCGCGCTGGCGTACTGCACGACCGCGCCGCCGAATCCTTGCTTGAACTGATACAAACCGTGCGCGGGGTGCGCGTCCGCGTCCGTCGTCGCGCCGAGTCCCCACAAATCATAGCGCGCGCACCCGCGCGCCTTTGCCCACTGCATCGCCGCCCAGTGCAAGGCGTGGTTCGGCATCCGTTCGCGGTGCGCGTTCGACGACGCGCCGTACAAGTAAATCGCCTCGCCGCCGAACGCGGTGACGAAGATCATCGCGAGCGGTTCGCGCGCGTACTCGGCGACGAACAACCGCGCGTCCTGAGCGATAGTCGAAGGATCGCGCGTGGTGAAGAGTTCGAACGCGGCGCGATAATACGCTTCGGAATGGATTGCGAATTGATCGCGCGCGCTGGTGACTTGCATCAAGCGATAAAATGCCGCGAGGTCGTCCGCACTCCCTTCGCGCACGATCACACCTTTGCGCTCCGCCAGCCGAATGTTGTAGCGCCATTTGGGTTTCATCTGAGCGAGAATCGCGTCAAGATCGGGGGTAAGATCAAGATGAATCGTTGTACGCGGTTGGATCGAATTGGCGAATTGCGAATTGCGAATTGCGAATTGTGAATTGTGAATTGCGTCGAGCCAGTTCGGTTCGATTTTGAGCGCGAAGGCGCGGCGCGATTTTGCCGCGTCGCACAGCGCATCGAAGAGCGCGGCGACGGTGTTATGATCGGCAGGGTCAACGACGGGACCGCGCGGGATGTACGCGAACACCAAGCCCAACGGTAGTCGGCGGAACAGAATTTGCGCGCCCGCGATGATGGTTTGTGTGTGCGCGCTTTGGCTCATTGGCTCATTGGGCAATTGGCGCATTGCGCTCGGCGCGCCCGCGGTGATCGCGTGATCGCGCGTGACCGCGACGCGCGACGCGCGCCAGCCAAAGCGCGTTTTCAATTCGCCCCACGCGGACGATTGCAAAAGGTGTCCGCCGCGCGCCGCGACACAATCGTCCCACGCGCGCGCGGCGGGGTTTTCGAGGATGCTCACGTTGCTATTCACGGAGACCATTATAACACAAAAGACAAGGGGACAGGGAGATACGGCGACACGGAGAATTTTCGCCTTGTCCCCGTGTCTCCTTGTCTCCCCGCCAGAACTTTGCGATTTCACAAATCCGAATGGGTGTGGTATAATATTCCTGTTCCATTTGCAATTATCATCTCTACGAAGGAGTAGCCGCCCGTGCTTGACGAATATGGAATAGTTGCCCTCTTCGCTTTTGTGGCAGTCGTTTTCCCCGCGATTCCTCTGCTGATGGCGTGGGTGATTCGCCCCAAAAAACCAAACAAGTCCAAGCGCGCCACGTACGAATGCGGACTTGAATTCGAAGATTTCCCCGCAGAAGCGCAAAACGTTTGGGTGCAATTTCGCGTCCAGTATTTCATCTACGCGCTGATCTTCGTCGTTTTCGACATCGAAGTCGTCTTCCTCTATCCCTGGGCTGTCGCGTACAACGCGCTCGGTTTGTTCGCGCTGATCGAAATGGTCATCTTTCTCGGCATCCTCGCGCTGGCGTTGGCGTACGCGTGGCGCAAGGGACTGTTGGAATGGACGTAATCCAAGTTCAAAGTTCAAAGTTTCAAGTTCAACGTTGAACATGAACCTTTAAACATGGAATTCATTATGGACTTTTTCGACAACATTTTCACAAACATCTATGCGTGGCTCGCGTTCTGGCTCCACGAATTGCTGATGGGTTGGAATCTGCCGAAAGACGTGGAGAGCGCGCTCGTCAGCGCGATTATGATCATCCTCGTCATCATCGTCATCATCCTATGGATGGTGCTGATGGTGCTGATCCTGATCTGGCTGGAGCGCAAGAACGCGGCGCGCATTCAGGATCGCGTCGGACCGAATCGGGTGGGACCCTGGGGCTTGCTGCAGCCCGTCGCCGATACGATCAAGATGCTGATCAAGGAAGACATTCTGCCCGAAAACGCGGACCGTTTCGTCCACACGATCGCGCCGATGATCGTGATGATGCCACCCGTGCTGATGTTCGCGGTGATTCCCTGGGGCAAGGGGATGGTTCCCGTTGACCTGAATATCGGCGTGCTGTGGATCATCGCGGTCGCGTCGATCGGAACGATTGGCGTCTTTCTCGGCGGGTACGGCTCGAACAACAAGTACTCGCTCCTCGGCGGAATGCGCGCGGTCGCGCAAATGGTCAGTTACGAAATTCCCCAAGTCCTCACCATCGTCCCGATTGTGTTGATGGTCGGCTCGATGTCGCTCGTCAAGATCAACGAAGCGCAAAGCGGTTGGTTCGGGATGCAGTGGTTCGTCTTCGCGTTTCCTGTCGGGACGATTGCGTTCGTGGTGTACTATCTCAGCGCGCTGGCGGAAGTTGGGCGCACGCCGTTCGATATTCCCGAAGGCGAATCGGAAATTGTCGCGGGCTATATGACCGAGTACAGCGGAATGAAGTGGGCGCTCTTTTATCTCGCCGAGTATTTCAACTTTTTCATCGTTTGCGTCATCGGCGCGACCTTGTTCCTGGGTGGATGGAACGGACCGATTCTGCCGGGGTACGTTTGGCTCGTCGCCAAAACCTACGCGCTCGTTCTGCTCGGAATGTGGATTCGGATGACGTGGCCCCGTTTCCGCGTCGATCAGTTGATGAATTTTGCGTGGAAGGTGCTCGTCCCAATCGCACTCGTCAACATCGTGCTGGCGGGAGTTGCGTTGCCCATTTTCAAGATGATTGGGTTTTAGTCAATTGGTGATTGGTCAACTAGTCACGAATTGACTAGTCACTAATCACTAGTCACAAATCTCTAGTTGACCAATTACTAATCACTGAGGAAATAATGTCCACTCCTCTCGTCTTAACTTATGTCGGATTTTTCGTGATGGCGGCGATCACGCTGGGCGGCGCGCTGATGGCGGTCAGCGCGCGCAATCTAATCCGCGCCGCGCTCGGCTTGATCATCGCGCTCATCGGCATCGCGGGCATCTACTTTGTGCTCGAAGCCGAGTTCGTCGCGGTCGTCCAGATTCTCGTTTACGTCGGCGCGATCTCGATTTTGATTTTGTTCGCGGTGATGCTGACGCGCGGACTGATGAAGCGCGATCTACCCGCGCAGAACGCGCAATGGATCGCGGCGGCGTTCATTTCGCTGGCGATGTTCGCCGCGCTGCTCTACGTCGCGCTCAGCACGAATTGGCGCGCGGTCGAAACGCAAGTCGCGGGCGATCTCATTCCCAAACTTGGCACGGAGTTGATGACGACGTACTTACTGCCGTTTGAAGCGGTGTCGCTACTCTTGCTCGCCGCGCTCGTGGGTGCGATTGTGATTGCGCGGGAGTAGCGCAAAGGATTGCGATGGCAATCGCAGAGATCATCCAGAAATGTAAAAAGACGCTGGCAGATTACTACGGCGCGCAGTTCAAGGGCTTGATTCTGTACGGATCCGTCGCGCGCGATCAGGCAAGCCCCGCCAGCGATATTGATTTGCTCGTCCTGTTGAGCCGACCCTTTAACTACTTTGACGAGTTACGCGAAATTATCGAACTACTCTACCCGATTCAATTGGAATCCGACCGACTGATTTCTGCAAAACCCGCTTCGCTGGACGAATTCGAGCGCGGCATTATCCAACTCTACCGCAGCGCGAAAAGAGAAGGAGTCGCGGTGTGACTTTGCCGCACGCGGACGAAATCGCCGCGAATCTTGAACGCGCCGAACAATCTATCCAAGCCGCACGACAGTTGGCGTCTGGGAAATATTACGACTTTGCGGCTTCACGCGCGTACTACGCCGCCTTCTATGCCGCCACCGCTATCTTGTTGCGCGAAGAGTTGGAGTTGAGCAAACACAGCGCGGTGATTGCGTCCATTCATCAGCGCTTTGTCAAGACAGGCAAGCTGAGCAGAGAACACGGCAAGTCGCTCAACTGGCTCTTTGAGGTGCGGAATGTGGGCGATTACGGCGGCACTGAGCACGTTTCGCGCGCCCAAGTGGAGCAAGCAATTCAAGCGGCGGAAGAATTTCTGTCAGCAATCAAGGCGTTGATTCGATAAGGCACGTTATTGCTCGCCGCGCGCGTGGGCGCGAGTGTGATTGCGCGGGAGTAACCCAATGTCTATTATTGCGAAGAATGGGATAGCAGGAAAAGTTTGCTCCACTTGTCGAAAGTGGAAACCGTTGACAGAGTTTCCAAGAGATGCTACGCATGGAGCATCTCAAGGTGGAAGACATTGTAGATGCAAATCATGTCATAGCGCAAAACGGAAAGCAACAGCAAACGCAAAGCAGACAGTCTCATCGCGATAACAGCGACGATGGCGCGAGAGGACTCGCATGCCCACCTTGAACATTCGCTACTACGTTGATCCCGAAACGGGTTCACCGCACATCTACAATCACGGTGTCACCGAAGACGAAGTTGAGGAAGTATTGGCGAAACCAGGCGAGGATCGGCAAGGATACGAAGGAGCGCGCGTAGCCGTCGGACAGACGCAGGCAGGACGATTCCTGCGAGTGATTTATGTGCCCGATCCAGAACCCCACAGTATTTTCGTGATAACGTCGTACGATTTGCGCGGTAAAACATTGACCGCGTATCGGCGGCGCAGACGCAAAAGGTAAGAATGAAAAATAAGCATTTCCCAATCGGCTGGGACGAAAAACGCGTGCGGCGCGTTCTGTCGCATTACGAAAAACAAACTGACGCGCAAGCGGTCACTGAAGACGAGCGCGCTTTCAAGAGCAAACGACGCGCCGTCATTCAAGTCCCTGTTGAGTTGCTTCCCGTCATTCGCGAGATCGTCGCCCAATACAAACCAACTGGTAAATTATCCCACCAACAAACTAATCGGTGACACAGATGATTCCACTTCCCTTCTACCTAACTCTCGCCGCCGCGCTCTTTTGCATCGGCTTGTACGGCGCGCTCGCGCGGCGCAACGCCATCGCGATCTTGATGGGCATCGAGTTGATGCTGAACGCGGTGAACATCAACCTGATCGCGTTCTGGCGCTATGTCAAACCCGCCGCGCCGACGATGGATTTGGCGGGGCAAATCTTCGCGCTCTTCGTCATCACGCTCGCCGCCGCCGAAGCCGCGATTGGCATCGCGCTCATCATCGCGATCTACCGCTCGCGCGATACGGTGAATGTGGAAGAAGTTGATTTGATGAAATGGTAAAGACAAATGAGCCAAATTTGCCAAATCTGCCAAACAAGCCAAATAATTTGGCGCCTTTGGCACCTTTGGCACCTTTGGCATATTTGAGGTCTCAATGTTTAATCTCGCATTCTTGATTCCAATTTTCCCGCTCCTCGCGTTCGTGCTGATTGTGTTCTTTCTCAATCGCAACAACCGCGTCAGCGCGCTGACCGCCGTCGCAGGTATTTTGCTGTCGGGCGTGTTCGCGTACGGCGTGCTGTTCGAGGCGATTGGCAAAGGCGCGGAGTTGGCAAAGCATCCGTTCTTTCAAACGCTCCCGTTCGTGTGGACACTGCCGACAGGCAAATCGTTTTTCTTCGTCGGCTGGATGATCGATCCACTTGCGGCGGTGACGCTGTTCATGGTGACAACCGTCTGCTTGATGATTTTCATCTACAGCATCGGCTATATGCAGCACAGCCACACCGACGAGCACGGGCATCATCACGTCACCGACGATCCGCGTTACGCGCGCTTTTTCGCGTACATCTCGCTTTTCGCCTGCGGCATGTTGGGACTCGTGATTTCCTCGAATCTATTCGAGTTGTTCATCTTTTGGGAACTGATGGGCTTGTGCTCGTACTTGCTCATCGGCTTTTGGTCCGTCCGCCGCCCGAACGAGCATCACATTGACGACGCGCAAACCGTGCGCGCGAAACTCGCCGCGATCAAAGCGTTCCTCACGACGCGCGTCGGCGATACGATTTTCTTCATCGGCTTGATTTTCCTGTACATCCAAGCCAAAGATTTGAACTTTGATGCAATCTTCAACGAGAAAACGCTGCACCTCCTCGCGACGACCGAGGCGATCCCAGGTGTGCCCTGGGTCACGGTGATCGCGCTGCTGATTCTCGGTGGGACGATTGGCAAATCCGCGCAGTTCCCGCTCCACGTCTGGCTGCCCGACGCGATGGAAGGTCCCACGCCCGTCAGCGCGTTGATTCACGCCGCGACGATGGTCGCCGCGGGCGTCTACTTGATCGCGCGGACGTACCCGCTCTACATCACCGCCGCCGAAGCGGGTGGACCTGCGATGACTGCGGTCGCGATTGTCGGCGCGTTCACCGCGCTCTTCGCCGCGACGATTGGCGTCGCGCAGGACGACATCAAGCGCGTCCTCGCGTACTCGACGATTTCGCAACTTGGGTTTATGGTTGCCGCGCTCGGCATCGGCGCGTACGTCGCGGGCGCGTTCCATCTCATCACGCACGCGTTCTTCAAGGCGTTGTTGTTCTTGAGCGCGGGCAGCGTGATTCACGGCGTCGGCACGAACGATATGATGAACATGGGCGGCTTGAGAAAAAAGATGCCGATTACGACGACAGTGTTCATCATCGGCGCGCTCGCGCTCGCGGGCATTCCGCCGCTCGCGGGCTTTTGGAGCAAGGACGAAATTCTCGCGCACGCGTTCGAACTCGGTTTCGGCGCGCATCCCGATCAAGTCGCGAGCGCGGTCTTTGTGATGCTTGCGATCGCCGCGTTCTTCACTGCGTTTTATATGACGCGCCAAATCTTCCTGACGTTCTTCGGCGAAGCGCGCGATCATCACGCGGTCGAGCACGCGCACGAATCGCCCAAAGTGATGTGGATGCCGCTCGCGGTGCTCGCGTTCTTCGCGTGCGTGCTCGGTTTTGCGAACGCGACGCCCTTCGGCATCAACTTTTTCGGGTATTTCGTCGGCGAGTACGTCCTGGGTATCAAAGAACATCTTGAGCACACGCCGTTCAATCCGATGGTCGCGGGAATCTCGGTTGGCATCGCGGTTGCGGGCATCGCGCTCGGCTGGTTGATCTACGGCTGGCATCCCGTCAAGCACGGTCAGCGCGATCCGTTGAGCCGCGTGCCGATTCTCTGGTCGGTGTTCCGCAACAAATACTGGATGGACGAACTGTACGGCATCGTGATCGTCCAGAAGGAAGGCGCGGCGGGCAAGACGGGCAAAGCCGATTCGGTGCGCGTGCAACCTGGGTTGCTGCTGTACTTTGTCGGCTGGCTCTCCGAAATCAGTTTCGCGTTCGACAAGTGGGTCGTGGATGGCTTGGTCAATCTCGCGGGCGCGCTCGGTCGCGTCTTCAGCGCGATCAGCGGCTGGATTGACAAGACGTTCGTGGATGGCGCGGTCAATTTCGTCGGTATGATCACGAACGAAATCGGCGACGGGATGAAATACATCCAAACAGGTCGCGTGCAAAATTATTTGCTGCTCGCGATCACGGGCGCGACGATTTTCGCGTTCGTGTTTTTCTTGATTCGATAATATGCCTGATGTCAGCCGATTTTTCGGAATCGTGATCTACATGTATTTCAACGACCATCTGCCGCCGCATTTTCACGCCGAGTACGGCGGGGATGAGGCGTTGTACGAAATCGCGACCTTGCGCGTCTATCGCGGCAGAGTTCCGCGTCGCGTCCACAATATGGTCATCGAGTGGGCTGACGCGCATCGCGCCGAGTTGATGGAAAATTGGAAACGCGCGCAGCAAGGACTGTCTGTCGTAGACATCGAGCCGCTCGAATGAGAAATGAGATGTGAAGGGAGAGAGCAAGATGAATCCAGAAAGACCTGTTCGCATCCAGGCGGTCAAAGTACTGACGGGATTCAAAGTACGTCTTGAGTTCACCGATGGCACGCATAAGGAAACTGATTTGGAGGTTTACTTGCGCGGGCCAATATTCGAACCAATCCGCAATGACCCGACGATGTTCCGTTCGATTAGAGTTGACAAACGGATGGGGACGATTGTTTGGGACAATGGCGCAGACATAGACCCCGATGTGCTCTATTACGGACTCAAGCCCGCGTGGATGGAAAAGGAACGAGAGTTGGCGCATGCGATGGCGGCTTGATATGAGAACGTTGGTGACTTTGCTCAAGCAAGCGCAACGCGGCGGCTTGATTCTGCGGTCGCCCGACGGGCACGAGTTTGTGCTTGCCGAGATTGATGATTTCAATCGCGAGATTGAACTGACGCGCAAGAACAAGGCGCTGAAAAGATTGCTGGATAAGCGTGGCGCTCAGACTCGGACGATTGGGCTTGCGCAAGTCGAGGCGCGGCTTGGGTTGCGGTAGTCAGACGCGCGTGAACGGAAACAACATCAAAAGAAGACTCGAAATGAAAGCGACTGCCTTGTTGTTTATAACCGCGCTACTCGTGCTGGTTGCTTGTCAATCCGCGCCAACGGCAACCCCCGCACCTACGAACGCGCCTTTGCCAACCAATACGCTATTGCCGACTGCGACGCCGACATTGACGAACACGCCAACGGCGACGGCTACACCAACTGCAACTCCAACTGCTACGGCAACACCGAAGCCGACGATTGAAGGGATGAAAGACGTAACTTATCCCGACTCTAAACTTCTCGCAGGTGTCATTCGACCCTATGCCAAAGCAATAGGATTGGATTCGGAAAAGGTTCAAGTCTCGTACAAGCAATTCAAAGACTATCAAAGTAATCCGTTTGTTGTCGGTATATCGCAGGACGGAACGCCGCTGGTAATTGCCTCGCAAAGCAAGGATGGGAAATGGGAATGGAGTGAAGCGACGCCAGGGAAAATGGCTGACAAGAAGGGGGTGAAAGTCGGCATAAGTTATGGGTATGTTCACGTTCCTGGTGTGATAGAAACATCGAAACAGTTTAATCTCAATTTTGTAAGTTACGACCTCTTCTGGAGGAATACAGAACCAGAACCTGGGAAAATTACATTTTCTTACCGCTATGCTGAATCAGAAAAGCAAGTCAGTCGCTCTGTTGAAGCGAATCAGGACATAATCGGTGGTCCCTTAATAATGTGGGAGACATACCCAGAATGGTTTATCAATCTTGTGCGGAACACAGCTGTACCTATTGCAGAGAGGCAAGAAAAAGCAAGGCAGGCGGTAAAAGCATATATTGTCTCCGTTATGTCCCACTTTAAGGGGAGAATCAACAAATGGGTTGTTGTCAACGAATTTCATCCTCTTTCAGGTGGTTTACATCCAGACGCGCTTCAAGAGATTTTGGGGGACTATCGTGAATATGCTTTTCAAGTTGCGCGGGAGGTTGACCCCGATGCGACTTTGATTTACAGCAATGGCAGCAATCACAACCTGAAAACGGGCTGGGGTCTTAAAGACAAAGAATTCATTGGACAACTAAAAAGCAAAGGATACAAGGTAGCGTGGGGAGTGCAATTGCATCTTTTCGCCTCAAACGTACCGCCAAAAGAGGAATTGGTAGAACTCTTTACCAGTGCTGGTGTCCCTGTGTTTGTTCTTGAACATGACCTTGATATAAGAGATATCAGACCTGATTCTCAAAAATTCAAGACGCCAGAAGAAATGACGAAAGAGAGATTTCGGGTTCAGGCGCAGATTGAAGCCGACGTTTTGCGTGCTGTTATTGAATCAGGCGTTTGCAACCACTACATATTCTGGAGTTTGGGAGACAAATACTCGTGGAAAGAGGAAAACCCCAAGTACTCTTGGTACTCCCCTGACGCAGACGCGACCTTATTTACCGATGATATTCAGCCAAAACCAAATTACTATGCAGTCATGCGCGTTCTACTTGAACGGCTCGCCAAATAAGTGGGGGATACACGGACAAGCGCAGAAAAATGTAAGAGGTGATACACGATGAGAAAGAACGGAAAGCGAACACTCACAAGCGCAAGGGCGTCGTCGCGGAACGCACTTGTATCGCGACGGCGAGTTTCCGCCGCAAAACAAAAACGCGTAATGCTGGGACGCTATATCATCGCCGATCCAAAAATTTGTCACGGCAAACCAACTATTCGCGGCACGCGCATTATGGTTTCCCAAGTGCTAGACCAAGTGGCGCTGGGAATGGATTGGGTGAGCATCAGCGAGAGATGGAGCGGAAGCATTCCAAAGGAAGCCATCGCGGAAGCAGTCCGTCTATCTAGCCAAGCGTTTCTCGAACACGCGCCCAAGTATGCCGCAAGCACTGCGTAGCAAGCGGCACGTCCTACAAAGCATGGTACATGAATGATCGAACAAATACGCGCCAAGATTCAAGTAGGACGGTTCGAGTTCTCGAAACATGCCGTTGACCAAACCATCCTTCGCCAAATCAGCGTACAAGAATTGCGCGAGGCGGTGGCGAACGGCGAAATTATCGAAGACTATCCAGAGGATAAGTACGGTCCGAGTTGTCTAGTGTTGGGTTTTACGCGGGCGGGCAGGCCCTTGCACATTCAAAGCAGTTATCCTTCGCGCCCATTAGTCAAAATCGTCACCCTGTATGAACCAGACCCAGCCGAATGGATTGATTTCAGAAAAAGGAGATCGTGAGATGAACACATATCAATGGAAGGAAAGACTCGTGGAACGCCGAGTCACATATACGCTCGATCTGAACGGCAAACTCATTGTCGTTGAGAATGTTCCCGCGCGCGTGAACGTCGAAACAGGCGAGCAGTTGTTTTCGCCTGACACCGTGGAACATCTGCAAAAGATGATTGGGCAACACAGCAAGCCCAAGCGTGTGATTCAAGTTCCCGTGTACGAGTACGCTTAAACAGGCATTATCTCTCGGAGGCAATTCAATGATTCCCTGGCTCACTCTCTTAATCGCGATTCCGCTCCTGGGTTCGGTGATTACGCTCCTGCTCCCCAAGGGCGAAAAAGCGGACGCGACGATCAAATGGTTTTCGATTATCTGGAGTTTGATTCCGCTCGCGCTTGCATCGTACCTTTGGTTCGGCGGCATGTTCGATCCGAACAACGCGAAAATGCAATTCGAAGAGACGTACATCTGGATTCAAGCGATCAACGTGCGCTATCACGTCGGCATTGACGGCTTGAGTATGCCGCTCGTCTGGCTCACGACGCTGCTGACGACGCTTTCGCTGTACTATTCCGCGAAGACGATTCACGAGCGCGCGCGCGAATTTTTCTTCATGTTCCTGCTGCTCGAAGCGGGAATGATCGGCGTCTTCGTCTCGCTCGACTTTTTCCTGTTCTACGTTTTCTGGGAACTCGGCTTGGTGCCGATGTACTTTTTGATCGCGATCTGGGGACACGCCGAAGACCGCCCGCTGTACTCGTCAATCAAGTTCTTCCTCTACACGCTCGCGGGTTCCGTCTTTATGCTGTTGGCGATTATCGCGATGTACATCAACACGAGCAGCGCGACGACGCCTGGCACATTCGACATCATCGAACTCGCGGCGCGGCGACCGTTCGCGAACGATTTCCTTTTCGCGACGCTCGCGTTCTGGGCTATCTTTCTCGCGTTCGCGATCAAAGTGCCGCTCTTCCCGTTCCACACCTGGTTGCCTGACGCGCACACCGCCGCGCCGACCGCTGGCTCGGTCATCCTCGCGGGCATCCTGCTAAAACTCGGCACGTACGGTTTCGTCCGCGTCCTCGTTCCGATTTTCCCGCAAGTGTTCACGGCGAACGCGACGATCATCGCGATTCTCGCCGCGATCTCGATTGTTTACGGCGCGCTCGCGGCGATGGCGCAAACCGATTTCAAACGATTGATCGCGTACTCGTCGGTGAATCATATGGGCTATGTGATCCTGGGGATCGCGGCGGCAGTCGCGGCGGGCGGCGCATCGCTCACCGATCGCGCGATCGCGCTGAACGGCGCGGTGCTGCAAATGTTCAACCACGGCGTCATCACGGGCGCGCTCTTTTTCATCGTCGGTATGCTGTACGAACGGACGCACACGCGCGCCTTCTCCGAATTCGGCGGACTCGGCGCGAAGGTTCCCGTCTACGGCGCGATTCTGATGGTCGCGACGTTCGCGTCGCTCGGCTTGCCTGGGCTCGCGGGTTTCATCAGCGAGTTTATGGTCTTCCGCGGCGCGTTCGCAACGATGCCCTTGATCGCCGCGATCTCGGTTCTCGGCATCGTCTTCGGCGCGGCGATGTTGTTGTGGAAAGTGATCCAAAAAGTTTTGCTCGGCGCGTTCAACGAAAAATGGTCCGCGCTGAAAGACATAGAGCGATTTGAAGTCGTCACGCTCGCGCCGCTGATCTTCCTGATGGTGCTCGTCGGCGTCTATCCGTCGTCGGTGTTGGATACGATTAACACGCTTTCTGTAGCGATATTAAGTGTTCTCAAGTTTTAGTTTGATAGTTGCATAGTTTGATAGTTGGATAGTTAGCATCAATTGCATCACGATCTAACTATCCAACTAGCCAACTATCAAACCACCCAACTAAATGGGGTCTTTATGCCTGACGTCAATTTCACTCTGATTCTTCCCGAACTGATCCTCGCGATTTTCGGACTGGCGATTCTGGTCGCAGATTTGATCTGGCGCGAGAAAGGGCGTCACGCGCTCGCGTGGCTCTCGCTCTTGGGTTTCGTCCTCGCCTTCGCGGCGACGATCTCGATCTGGGGCGTGAACGCGTCGCTCTTTGCGAATATGTACGTCGTTGACTTGTTCTCGACCTTCTTCAAACTTCTCGCGGCGATTACAGGCATTCTCATCGTGCTCGTTTCGATTGACTATTTGCGCGCACGCACGCCGTATCGCGGCGAATTCTTCGCGCTCTTCACATTCGCGATTCTCGCGATGATGATGATGGCGAGTTCCGCCAGTTTGCTGATGATCTATCTCTCGATCGAATTCCTGAGTTTTATGTCGTACCTGCTCACGGGATTTTTGCGCGAGGACAAGAAATCGAACGAAGCGGCGATCAAGTATTTTCTGTACGGCGCGATCACGAGCGCGGTGATGTTGTACGGTTTGTCGCTGCTCTACGGCATCAGCGGCTCGCTGAATCTCAACGACATTGCGCGCGCGTTCGCGTCCAGCGTTGACCCGACGACGCGCGTCGTCGCGCTCGTTTCGACCGCGCTCGTCATCGCAGGACTCGGGTTCAAACTCTCGCTCGTGCCGTTCCACCAATGGGCGCCCGATGTCTACGAAGGCGCGCCGACACCGATCACCGCGTTTCTCTCGGTTGGATCGAAAGCGGTTGGGTTTGCCGTCTTGCTCCGCCTCATTATGGTGGCGCTGCCGCAACTGATCGCGCCCTTGCCAAATCCGCTGGTCAAAGAGCTTCCGCCGTTGATCTGGCTGCTCACGTTCGTTTCAATTGTCACGATGACGCTCGGTAACTTGGTCGCGCTGCGGCAGAGCAACGTCAAACGGATGCTCGCGTACTCGTCCATTGCGCAAGCGGGCTATATCCTGATCGGCGTCGTCGCGTTGAATCTCAAAGACACCTCGGCGTTTGCGGGCTTGAACGCGGTGCTGATCTACATCTTCGCCTATCTGTTCACGAATCTCGGCGCGTTCGTCTGCGTCATCGCGATCGAAAACACGACGGGCATCGTCGAGATTCCGCAGTACGCGGGCTTGGTCAAGCGCGCGCCGCTCGTCGCCGCGCTCTTCGTCCTGTTCTTCCTCTCGCTCGCGGGCATTCCGCCGACCGCGGGTTTCATCGGCAAGTTCTTTGTCTTCGGCGCGGCGCTGCGCGAGGGGCATCTCCTTTTGGCAACGGTCGGCGTGATCAACAGCGTCGTCTCCGTTTTCTACTATTTCACCGTCGTGCGCGCCGCGTTCTTCGAGGAAGCCAAAGACGCGACGCCGATTCGCCTCGCGCCAGCGGTTACGTTTTCGCTCGTCGTTTCCGCGGCGATGGTACTCCTCGTCGCGGTGTATCCCGAGCCGCTGTTGAATCTCGCGGCGTGGTCAATGGGAATGGTCAAGTAAAGGATGAAGGCGGAAGGATGAATTTGGTTTTTCATCCTTCATCCCTCATCCTTCATCCTTTGAGGTTTACGATGCGCGATCGTCAAGGATGTCTCGCGGGACTGTTGCAACTTTTTCTGCTGAACACGCTGTTCGATTGGCTGCAGCGGAATTTTGGATTTGGCAAAGGATGTTCGTGTTCGGGGATCGGATGCGGGATCATTTTCCTCTGCATCTTTCTCTTCTTCCTGTGCCAAATCGTCACAGGGACGAATTGGCTTCAGGCGTGGTGAAGTGTAGACCTTCCAGGTTTTGGAAACCTGGAAGGTCTTTTGCTTTTTTGGGAAACGTGGTAAAATAGAGATCGTGAGAGGCAATCTTCTATGCGGATCACCAACGTCGTTTGGCTTCCCAGCGTCATTGACAAGTTAGAATGGAAACATCAAGTCACGACCCGCGAAGTCGAACAAGTATTTGCGAATGCCCCGCGATTCAAATTCGCGGAACGGGGGCAACACCAAGGCGAGAATGTCTACGTCGCATTCGGACAGACTGACGGCGGACGATACCTTGCCGTGTGGTTCATCTACAAATTGACGCAAGAGGCGTTGGTACTCAGCGCGCGGGAGATTGACGCCAAGGAGCGTAAGAGTTATGGCAAAAAATAAAAAGACCCGCGATCCCATTCCGAAGGAATTCAAAACGATCGAAGAGTTGCAAGAGTTTTGGGACACGCATAGCGTTGCAGACTACGACGACCAATTCAAGGATGTTCACTTTGATGTGGACTTGCGCGGTAGAACGAACCTGGTTGCGGTCGAGCCGACGCTGATGCAAGAACTCGTCAAGCGCGCTCACATGATGGGCGTTTCCACCGAAACGCTCGTCAACTTGTGGCTGAGCAGACAACTGCGCCAAACCGTATAAACCTCAAAGAGATTGACTATGCCCACCCCGCCCCGCAACCCGTACATTGCAGGCAAAGCGCTGAACGACGCACGCGGTTTCTTTGGACGCGAGGATGTATTCCGCCTCGTCGAAACCGTGCTGTCGTCGCCCGACCAAAACTCCGTCGTCCTCTTTGGTCAGCGGCGCATTGGATCGATCCTGTTAGACTTGCAGACGATCTTGGATTATACAAGGATGTCCTGATGGCAATCCCACTTCCAACACCGTGGCCAAGAGATTGGGAATTTCTCTTCAGAGCATCTGACCTCTTGTGGCCCAGAATCAGTGACTGCCCCGAAGTATTCTCGCGGCGATCCAAGTATTACGCTAGCATTGGTGATATTGCATATGGATGCAGTAAAACTGAAGCCATGCGTTTTAGTTCTGACATAGACTCGGTATATGCATGGATAGCCGAGAAATGGTGTCAGTTATTTGATCGGTGGATAACTAACCCAGAAAAATTCGTCTTTGATGATGGTTTTGCCGCTCTTTTCTTTGTCAGGGTTCTTTGGGCAGAACGAACCGTATTGTTACGCGGACAGTACGATAGCCGATGGAAACTGACTACGACATTGTTCCGTGCGAAACAAAAAGGTAGCGAATTCGCAAGGCGCGAATCTGAGCGCGCACAGCATTTTACGAGTGAAATTCTGAAACTGTCCATTGTGCAGTCAGCCTACCCAAGTGGAATAACTCCAGAACATCAGCAAGCATTGCTGCAACACTATGGTTTCCCGACAGATTTGATTGATTGTACTTTCTCGTTCGACATTGCTTTGTATTTTGCAGAAGGTGGATATGATAATCTGCCGTCGCCCAATCCAAACACAGATTGTGGAGCAATCTACGCCTTCCCGACAACATCAATTCCGAAGAACGCTCTTGTAATCACTATTCCTCCTGCAATAATGAGACCGTCTCTTCAACAAGGAGCGTTCCTTTCAGGGTTATCCGATGAAGAGCGATCAAGACTTGAGAAAGCCAAGTTCGTATTTAAGCACCAGTCGTTGCCTGTCTGGAATGGACTAGGAGCGATCCCGTTTGCCGCCCCGATTGGATTGGGCAAGTATCTTTTTCCTGTTTCGGATCCAATTGCCACCATTGCAAGACCTTTTCGGGAGGCACTTTTCACTGATAACCCCACTGGTATTTGGCTCTCGGAGATCATGCATCGCTGTCTTGGGGAATCGTCAGGTGGAACGTCAACTGTGGACATGCAGTTGCTGATACAGATGATCAAAGGAGAACCATCGAATGCTAAAATAGCACTGAAGATATTATGCGACGGGCTGCAGACGTCCACCGTACTCAGCGGTGAACCAATATCAGAAGCAACTGGTCACGAATTGGTTTGGCGGCGCCTGTTAGCCGCAATCTACATTGCATACAGTATAGCGAACGATGTCACAGATCGAGTTCCTCCTGATCTCCAAGTCCTCGTTGATTCGAATCCAATAATCCTAGAATGTGCACAGTATGAAGCTAAGCAAATTCTAGCCAATACTGAATGGCTGACTGAAAAACAGCTTCCTCGCTCCAAATGAACCTCCCCTCCCTCCTCCGCGCTCTCCCCGCGTACGAAATTCACAACGAACGCAACGTCGAAATCACGCGCATCACGCCCGACTCACGCCAGGTGATCCCCGGCGCGCTTTTCGTCGCGATTCCTGGCGTCAACGTAGACGGCGCGCACTTCATCCCCGACGCGCTCTCTCGCGGCGCAATCGCCATCGTCACGGAATCCAACGATCCAACGATTCAACTATCCAACTATCCAACTATCCTTGTTCCTAACGCTCGATCTGCATTGGCGCATTTGAGCGCCGCGTGGCACGACTTCCCCTCGCGCAAACTCCGCGTCGTCGGCGTCACCGGCACGGATGGCAAGACGACAACGGCGCGCCTCATCGCGTCGATTCTCGAAAGCGCGGGGCACAAGGTTGGCGCGATTTCAACGATCGGCGCGACGACTGGCGATCAGGAAATTGACACGGGCTTGCACACGACGACGCCCGACGCGCCCGACGTGCAGCGCTACCTCGCGCAGATGGTTGATGCGGACGCGGAGTACGCCGTGATCGAAGCAACTTCCGAAGGACTCGCGCAGCGCCGCCTCGACGCGGTGGAATTCGACATCGCGGTCGTCACGAACATCACGCACGAGCATTTGTATTATCACAAGACCTGGGAAAATTATCGCGACGCGAAGGCAATGCTCTTTCGCGCGCTCGCGACGTCGTACCGCAAACCGCGCACCGCGAAAGTTGCCGTGCTGAACGCGGACGATAACGCGCGCGGGGTGTTTGACTACTTGCGCGCGATTGAAGTAGAGGAGCAAATCGTCTATTCGACCGACGACCGACGACGGACGACCGATGGCAGCAATTTAGAGTCATCGGTCATCGGTCATCGGTCATCGGTCTGCATTTTTGCGCGCGCCATCCACCACTCCCCACACGGACTCCGCTTCACCATCGTCACGCCGCACGGCGAATTGGAAATCGAATCGCCGCTGATCGGGCGGTACAACGTGTCCAACATTCTCGCGGCGATTGGCGCGGGGCTGGCGCGGCGCGTGCCGTTCGACGCGCTGCGCGAAGGGATTGCGCGCGTGCGCGGCATCGTCGGGCGGATGGAAGTTCTGCAGAGCGATCCTTTCACAGTGATCGTAGATTTCGCGCACACGCCGAACGCGCTGCGGAACGCGCTAGCGACCGCGCGCGAACTGGCGCACAATCGCGTGATCGTCGTCTTTGGCTGCGCGGGTTTGCGCGACGTGCAGAAACGCGCGCTGATGGGCGAAATCGCGGGGAAACTCGCGGACAAGATTATCGTGACTGCCGAAGACCCGCGCACCGAATCGCTCGACGCGATCAACGCGCAAATCATCGAGGGCTTGGAACGCGCGGGGCGACGCGCGCGCGACGATTATTTCGTCGTGGATGATCGCGCGCGCGCCATCGCGTTCGCAATCGAAATGGCGCGCGCGGGCGATGTCGTCATCGTTTGCGGCAAGGGGCACGAGCGCTCGATGTGTTTCGGCGCGACGGAAATTCCGTGGAGCGATCAGGACGCGGTGAGTCAAGCGAAAAGTAAAAAGTAAAAAGCTAAAGGTGAATCGTGTGACACTTTTAGCTTTTTACTTTCGCCTTTTCACTTTTGGTATTTCTGTTGATTCTGCAAATGCTCTTCGTACGTCTTACCAAACGCGTGCGTGCCGTCGCCTTTGGAGTAAAAGTAGAGATACTCGGTCTGCGCGGGTTCGGCGACGGCGACGATGGAGGCGAGACTCGGATTGCAGATCGGTCCCGGCGGCAAGCCCGCGTTGCGATAGGTGTTGTACGGCGAATTCACCGCCGCCAGTTCTTCGATCGTCACCGGCGATTTCCACCACTGCTTGGTCGCCGACTGATAGCCGATGGCGTACTGCGCGGTCGAGTCGGATTGCAGGAACATTTTCTTTTTGAGGCGATTCAAAAACACGCTCGCGATGATCGGGCGCTCGTTCGCGGCAACCGCTTCACGCTCGACGATAGAGGCGAGCGTCAACGCTTGGAGTAGCGTCATCTTTTGCGCGGCGATCGCTTGGCGCGTCTTGTCCGTGACGCGCTGCCCGAACGTATCGAGCATCAACACGATCAGCGCATCGTTCGTGATGTCGTACGGCACGTTGTACGATTCGGGGAACAAGAATCCTTCGAGTGAGGGCGATGCGGTCTTGGGGCGATCTTTCAAGAACGCGTAATCGAATTTGCCTTCACGCACCAATTTGAGAAATTGATCGCGCTGGTAATTCTTCAAGCCGCGCGTCGCCAGATAATCGGCGATCTCTTCGGCGCGCCAGCCCGGTCGAATCGTGATCGTGATCATCTTGGCAAGCCCGTGCTGAACCGCGTCGATGATCTCGTCCATCGTCATCGTTTTCCGCAAGACGTACTCGCCCGCTTGAATCTTGGTCCCGATTTTTTGGTACTTGACCAAATTGAGAAACAGTTCCGCATCCTTGATCAAGCCCTGCTTTTCCAAACGCGTTGCCACGTTCGCGGGCAACTCGCCGGGCGAAATCGTAAAGCGCACGGGCGTCGGATCGCTGCCGGCGGGCGCGAGTAATTCGTCTTTGCGCTGTTGCAAGTACAAATACAATGCCATATCTTCGACGGCGCGCGGCGTCGGCACGCCCGCGCGCGTGACGAACAAACCGCCGTCCGCTTTCGGCGTCAGCACGTTGTAGATGTATACAAAGACGCCGCAGACGAAGAGGATCGAAAACAGAACGAAAAGAATGGCGAGTAGACGCCCGAGTGTTCTCACGACAACCTCATATCACGTAGGGGCGAAGCATTTTTCGCTACGCTGCCCCCGCTGCGCATCCGTTCAGGATGCGAAAAATGCTTCGTCCTTACCAACACCCTCTGTGTCCCCCGTGTCCTCTGTGGCTTGACCCAATTGCGAATCCAAAAAATCTTGCAGAATCACCGCCGCCGCAATCGCATCCAAATTGCGGCGCGATTTTTTGCCGCGCGCGCCGGTCTCGTGTGTCCGCCGCGTCGCCTCGACGGTGGTCAAGCGTTCGTCCCACAGCGTCAGCGGCAAATCGAGCGCGCGCGCGATATTTTGCGCGTACGCGATCACCGCGTTCGCCTGCGCGCCTTGCGTGCCGTCCATATTGCGCGGCAAGCCGACGATCAAGTGCGCCGCGTCGTACTCGCGCGCGATCTGCGCGAGCGCGCGCGCGTCTTGTTCGATGGTCCCGCGCGCGATCACTTGCAACGGCGTCGCGATCCGCACTTCCGCGTCGCCGCACGCGACGCCAACGCGTTTATCGCCAATGTCCAAGCCAAGATATTTCACAATCGCTTCCAAGTGTCATTGCGAGCGTTTTTCGCGAAGCAATCCCCAATTCGCAAGTTGGAGATTGCTTCGGGACAAAAAGCGTCCCTCGCAATGACAAATGCTTTCACTTCCCCACCGTCGGCGTCTCAATGAACACCGCGATCCGAAACGCGATGAACGGCATCAGGGGCCAGCCCGGCGGCGACACGCGAATATCGGGCGGCTGCGCGAGTTGCACCTGACTTGCCAGGTACGCTTTCGCATCGTCCACCGATTTGCCTTGCAACGCGCTCGCGACCTTGCCCGGATCGAGTTGCGGCGCGGCGTAACCGACCGCGCGCAGTGGCTGGCGCAACTGAATGCCTTGATACTTGCCGCCCGCCAACAGATCCACCTTGACGCCATTCTCCAACAATTGATAACCCGACGGCAGTTGACGTTGCAGTAACGTTCCCATCAGCAAATTCAAATTATCGCGATCCACGCCCAAGCCGAATGCATCCGCGCTCATTTTCAAATTCAGCATATCGGCTGGCTCGTCCACCGCGCGGTCGAACAAGCGATCCGTCGCGTCCACCAAAACCGAATCGGGCGGAATGAATTCATTCTCCTTGAGCGCGGTTTTCAAAACGGCAGGCGCGCCTTGCTTCAACTGCGCGAGCAACTGCTCTTCCAACTTTTTCTTGTCCGCCTCGGTCACCACGCGCACCGGACGCACCGAGCCGCTCACCGTCGGCTTGGTGTTGATCACGCGCACCGACAACGCCATCGAACCTTCGACCGCGTTGATCGAAAGTTCTTTGACGTTGCCCGCCGGACCTGGGTCAACCGCTTGAATCGGCGCGTCGGCGCGCGCGCCGATCCCCGACGGCAGCGTGACCGTGTTCGTCGTCGTGAAACGAATCGGCACGCCCGCGCTCGTGACGACGATCACGCCTTGCGGCACGATCGTTTCTTCCGAACGCAAATTCGTAAAGACGACGGTGCCGGTCGAGCGCGCGTCGGGAATTGTTTTCGTCGTCGTCGTGCGCAACGACGCGGTGCCGCTCGTCTCGCGCAAAATGCGCCGCGCCGGCACCGAACGCGCGGCGGAACTGACGGCTGGGTTGGACGAATCAATGACGATGTCGGTCGTCGTCGTCAGCACCATCGGCGCGGGGATGAGGTAGACTTGCGCGGTCGGGACGAAGATCAGCGCGATGATGCACAACAGCAACAGCGCGCTGGCGATCAGCAACAACGGCATGCGCCACTCGCGCAAAATTTTCGTCGCGATCGAATCCGCGACGAGTTCGGGCGGCGCGGGCGGCGGCGCGTTCGCCGTTCGCAAATTCGGCGCGCGCGCGGGCGTCTGCATTTTCCAGCGCGCGGCTTGCGCGTGCGTGATCGAGTTGAACAGGGGAAAACCGTACTCAAGCGCGCGTTCGCGGATTGTTTCGTCGTGCGCGATCAGCGCGACTTGCGCGCCCAGATCGTCGGCGGCGCGGCGCAAGAGCGGCATTCCGCGCGCGCTCGCCAAAAACGCGCAATCGCGCGGCACGACCAGAACGACGTGCGCGAATTCCGCGCTCTCGATCCGCGCACGAATCGCGATGATATCGTCGTCGGGCTGGAGTTGGAGAACTTGGTGCATTTCAAAATCAGACGGACGACCAACGACCGAAGACGGAAGAGTTGCCTTTCTCCGTCATCCGTCTTCCGTCCTCCGTCCCACCTGCGCCGCGCGTCATTTCTTTGTAATCAGACTCGGCGCTTGCGCGATCGCTTCGGGCAAGCGTTCCGCGTCTTTGCCGCCCGCTTGCGCCATCGCGGCGCGTCCGCCGCCGCCGCCGCCGATGATGCGCGCGATCGGACGAATGATCTGCACCGCGTCGTACCCTTGCGCGATCAGGTCTTGGGTAACCATCACGATCAGACTCGGCTTGCCGTCAATCGCCGCGCCCAGCACGATAATGCCTGAGCCAATTTTGTCTTTGAGCGAGTCGCCGATCTCGCGCAACATATCCGCGTTCGCCACTTGTACCTGCGCCGACAAAATCGAAATATCGTTGACCAGATGGATGTGTTGCAACAACCCATCCAGATCGCGCAGCGCGAGATCGCGGCGCAAACGCTCGATTTCTTTTTGCGCCGCGTCCCGCTCGCTCATCAGATCGAGCACTTTGCGATCGACCTGCTCCGCGCTCGTCCGCAAGTACGCGGCAGTCCGTTCCAATCGTCCGAGCCCTTCGCGCAGCAACTTGCTCACGCCGCGCCCCGTCGTCGCTTCGATCCGGCGCAGACCTGAGCCGATGGACGATTCCGACAAAATGCGAAACGATCCGATCTGGCTCGTGCGCGTGACGTGCGTGCCGCCGCACAACTCTTGACTGTAAAATCGCGGCGGATAACCCACTTGGATCACGCGCACGCGCTCGCCGTACTTTTCGGTGAAGAGCGCCATTGCGCCGCTCGCGACCGCATCGCGATAATTCGTCTCGATCGGCAGCACGGCGAAATCCGCCAGCACCGCGTCGTTCACCGACTCCTCGATGCGATCCAATTCATCCTGGGTCAGCATCGCGTTGTGCGTGAAATCGAAACGGAAACGTTCGGGCGCGACGAGCGAGCCGCCCTGCTGAACGTGTTCGCCGAGAACGTAACGAAGTTCGCGGTGAAGCAAATGCGTCGCGGTGTGATTCCGCATAATGTCCCAGCGGCGCAAGCGATCCACTTCGGCAACTGCGCGTTCGCCGACGCGCGGCGCGCCTTTGACGACTTTGCCGATGTGAACGATCAACCCAGGAATCGGGCGGCGCGCTTCCGTGATTTCGATTGCCCACACGACGTTTGCGTCTTCGATCTCCGCGCCATCCGCGACGTTCGCGTACTTGACGAGGCGTCCCGTGTCGCTCACCTGCCCGCCCGATTCGACGTAGAAGCAGGTTTGCGGCAAAACGATTTCGACCGCGTCGCCGATTTTTGCTTCGTCAACCAACGCGCCCTCGCGCAAAATGCCCGCAACCTGGGTTTCGATTTCGGTCCACGAGTACGGATCGTGCTGAACGCTCGCTGGCGCGACCTGGTCTTTGACCGCGTTGTACGTCGCTTCGTCGCCCGCGTCCGCCGCGCCCAGCGTGGACGCCGCGCGCGAACGGTCGGCTTGCGCTTCCATCGCTTGACGGAAACCGGGTTCGTCCACCGTCATCCCGTACTCGCGCGCGATGTCGCGCGTCAGTTCGAGCGCAAAGCCGTACGTGTCGTGCAGTTTGAACGCGTCCGCGCCGGAAATTTGCGTTTTGTTTTTCGCTTTCAAATCCGCGACCAACTCGTCGAGCAGCGCGGAACCTGTTTTGAGCGTCGCTTGAAAACGCTGTTCTTCTTGCAACGTCGTTTTCAAAATCACGTCGCGCCGTTTGGCGAGTTCGGGATATTGATCGCCCATAATTTCGATCACGGTCGGCAAAACCTGGGTCAGGAACGGCTCGGTGAAACCGAGCATCTGCCCGTGCCGCGCGGCGCGGCGCAGAATCAAACGCAAAATATAATTGCGTCCCTCGTTTCCAGGAATCACGCCATCGGCGGTAAGAAACGCGACGGCGCGCGAATGATCGGCAATGACGCGGTACGACGCGAGCTGTTTTTCCATCGCGGCTTTGTCCTGCCCGAGCAGTTTGCGCGTCTGTTCGAGAATCGGCTTGAACAAATCAGTGTCGTAGTTCGATGGCTTGTTCTGCAAAACCATCGTGACGCGTTCCAGTCCCGCGCCCGTGTCCACCGACGGACGCGGCAGCGGTTCGAGTTTGAACGCGTCGCCGTCGGCGAAACGATTGAACTGCATAAAGACGAGATTCCAGATTTCGAGCGTCTCGCCGCCGTCGCCGTTGACGTATTCGCGACGATTGTATTTTGGATCTTTGGGGCGTTCGCCGCGATAGTAATGGATTTCGGAACAGGGACCGCACGGACCTGTTTCGCCCATCTGCCAAAAATTATCTTTGCGGCTGAAGCGCAACACGCGCTCGGGCGCCGCGCCTGCTTTGACCCACAACTCCGCCGCTTCTTCGTCAGCCGACACTTCGTCATCGCCTTCAAAGATCGTGAACCAGAGACGCGCGGGATCCATCCCGTAGTACTCGGTCAGCAATTCCCACGCGAATTTGATCGCGTCCTTTTTGAAATAATCGCCGAACGAAAAATTGCCGAGCATCTCGAAGAAGGTGTGGTGGCGCGGCGACGGTCCGACGTTTTCCAGATCGTTGTGCTTGCCCGAGACGCGCATACACTTTTGCGACGTGACCGCGCGCGCATACTCGCGTTTTTCGCGTCCGAGGAACACGTCTTTGAACTGCACCATCCCCGCGTTCGTGAAGAGCAAGGTCGGATCGCCCGCCGGAATCAGCGACGAGCTCGCGACGACCGCGTGCTTGCGCCGCTTGAAATAATCGAGAAACGTTTTGCGAATTTCGTGAGAGGTAGGTGGCATTGGAATCCTAATTTTCGATTTTCGATTTCTGATTTTCGATTTGCGGCGGCGATTTCAAATTTTCGGTGGAAACCGCGCGACCAACTTGGATTTCTTCAACTTGCCTGAATGATCGGCAAAGGTCACGTTGCCTTTTTCGTCGCACAGCCAAACTTCGCGCGCGCCTTTCGCGAGATACAACGTAATTTTCTCTTCCATTTCCGCGCGGCGGTTGGAGGGCGAGACGATTTCGACACAAATTTCGGGCGCGTGCGCGAATGGCGTTTCGTCAGAATGCTTTTTCAGGAATTCGTCTGATGCCCACGCGACGTCCGCGACCTTGACGCCATCGAGCGTTCTGATCGAACATTCTGAAAAGACGCGCCCACTCGGCACCATCCGCTTGAGCATCGCGCCAATTTCGATCTGGTACATCCCGTGACGATTCGACGCCGGAGTCATAATGATTCTCCCTTTCGCATCCAGTTCGATTTTGTACGGCAAGTTCTGCAATGACTTGTCCTTGAGCACATCCGCCCATTGCAACATCGGACACCTCGCTTTCCCTCGCGCGTCATTTTAGTCGAACACCTAGCGAATGTCAAACAACCGCGCGACGCGGTTGACCTTTTCGCCTTTCTGTTTTAAGATCGCGCCCAGAATTCCCAAACCGAAAGGATTCCGCAATGACCAAACAACAATGGATGATTCTCGGCGCGCTCGGCATCGGCGTGCTGTGTCTGTATTGCGTCGGCGGCGCGCTCGCGCTGCAAATGCTGAACGCGCCCCCCGTCACGCCCGACCTTGCCGCGCTCCAAGCCCTGCCCGGCGAAGCGACGCTCGCGCCGCCCACCGCGCCCGCCACGCTCGCGCCCACGCCCGCGCCGACCGCGCAACCTAGCGCGACCTGGGTCATCGCGCCGCCGCAAGCGCAACCCGGCGCGACGCTTGTTGGCACACGCGCGCCACTTGCGTTCCCTTCGACTGCCGCTCAGGGCGCGACGCCCGGCGCAACCGCGACGCGCCGCGCGACAGTTCAGCCGGTCGGACCGATTATGACCGCGTGGAGCAAAGCGCAAAACGTCACCGCGTACCGCATCGAATTCGATTGGACGATCAAAGGCAACCTATCCGACATTCCGGCAAATTGGCAAACCGCGCAAGGCGTTCCACTCTTCAGCATCGCCGGAGCGATCAACGGCAAAGATTCGCACATCGCGCTCAAAGGAATTCTCGCGATGCTTTTCACCGGCGACCCGACCAAGTCGGTTGAATTTCTCACTATCGGCGACAAGACGTACCTGCGCGGTCCCGCGCCGATGATGGGCGCGCCGGACGACAAGTGGTACGTTTCGACCGGACAAGGCAAATTTTCGACGAACATCAACGAAGGGACGATGCCCGAATTACCCGGCGACGCGACGATTGATTGGAGCAGTTTCAAAAAGAGCGCGACCGAAACGCTCGATGGAAAACGGTGCGACGTGTATCGTGGCGACAAGAACGCGACGATGAAACTTTTCCAATCGGTTGACCCGGGCACGACGAACAAACAATCGCTCGACACGATTGACAACGCCGAAACCAAGTTCTGGGTGTGCGACGACGGCTATTTGCATCAATGGACGATGAACGTCGAGGGGCGCGCCAAAGACAAGCCGACCGAAAAAGTTTCGTTTCAAATTCGCTTGCACGTTTGGGATTTCAACACGAACATCAAGTTCACGCCGCCAGCAAATCCCGCACCGCTGCAAATGCCGGCGTTCGATTTTTCGCTTCCAACGCCAACGCGATCGAAATAACGCGCGCAAAAAGACCTTCCAGGTCTCGGAGACCTGGAAGGTCTTGGGTGACGGGTTGGCTTGACGCACGCGCGTTTGTTCCGCGACGCGGGAGTGTGGTATAATGCACACAAGGAGTTGTTTCCATGTCCACCCACTCACTCGATTTCATCTTGAAACGCGGCGTCGCCGAAATTATCAGCGAAGCAAGTTTTCGGCGGCGTTTGAACGCAGGCAAACCCTTGCGCCTTAAAATGGGTTTCGATCCCTCCAAGCCCGATTTGCATGTTGGGCACGCGGTCGGAATGAGGAAACTGCGCCAACTGCAAGACCTGGGACACACCGTTGTCCTGATCGTCGGCGATTGGACCGCGCAGATCGGCGATCCCTCCGGGCGCGACGAATCGCGCGTGATGCTTTCCGCCGAGCAAGTCAAGCTCAACGCGCAGACGTATATGGATCAGTTTTTCATCATCGTGGATAAAAACAAAACCGAAACGCGCTGGCAAAGCGAATGGTTCGGCAAGTTCACGCTTGCCGATGTGTTCAACCTCACGTCGCGCTTTACCTTTGCCGATATGATGGAACACGAGACGTTCGACAAGCGCGTGAAAGAAGGCAAAGCGTTGTCGGTGATGGAATTGATGTACCCGATGTTGCAGGCGTACGATTCGATTGCGATTGACGCGGACGTGGAATTCGGCGGCACGGATCAGAAATTTAATATTCTCGCCGGGCGCCAATTGCAAGAACGCTTGGGCAAAACGCCGCAAGAAGTTTTTCTCGTTCCATTACTCGCCGGCACCGACGGAATGAAGATGAGCAAATCGCTGAACAACACGATTGACTTGAAAGCCGATCCCGGCGATATGTACGGCAAAGTGATGTCGCTCACCGACGAAATGCTGATCACGTACTTTACCTGCGTGACCGATGTTTCCGACGCGGAGATCGCGGAGATGGATCGCGCGATGAAATCGCACGCCGTCAATCCGCGCGATTTGAAAATGCGTTTGGGACGCGAGATCATCGCGCAGTGTCACGGCGCGGACGCGGCGCGCGCTGCCGAAGCGGAATTCGTCAAGGTGTTCCAACAGCGCGAACTGCCAACCGATTTGCCGACGTTCGCGCTCAAACAAGCGATGCCGATCATTGACTTGATCGTCGCCGCCGATCTCGCACCGTCGCGCAGTGAAGCGCGCCGACTCGTGCAGCAAGGCGGCGTGAAATTGAACGACGCCATCGTGGACAAGATCGACGCGGTGATCCCGGTAAGCGAAGCGGTTTTGCGCGTCGGACGGCGCAAGTTCATTCGACTCGTGACGGGCTGAAGGCTGATCGCTGACGGCTGTCATTTCGGAGGACAAAATGAAATCACGCGGTTTGATCATCACGGTAGTCGTGTTGAGTGTGCTGGCGTGCGCGCTGCTCGTGTGCATCGGCGTCCTCGTCGCGCGGCTCGCCGCCACACCCGCCGCCGGCTTGGGCGACGCGGTCGCCATCGTCTACGTCGAAGGACCGATCATCACCGGCAAACCGGAATCAGAATTTTCGTCGAGCGGCATCGCGTACTCGGAAACGATCATCAAGTATCTGCGCGACGCGCAAAACAACGCGTCCGTCAAAGCGATCGTGTTGCGCGTGGACAGTCCGGGCGGCAGCGTCGTCGCCTCGCGCGAAATGTACGACGCGGTGATGGCGACGCGCGCCAAAGGCAAGCCCGTCGTCGCGTCGTTCGGCGAAATTGCCGCGTCGGGCGGCTATTACATTTCCGCCGGCGCGGACAAAATTTACGCGCACCCCGCCACATTGACCGGCAGCATCGGCGTCATCAGCGTCTTTCCTAGTTTCGAAGGTCTGGGCGAAAAAATCGGCGTCAAGTTTACCGTCATCAAAAGCGGTCCGCACAAAGATCAAGGCGCGGGGTATCGCGATTTGACGCCGGAAGAGCGCGCGATTTGGCAAACCTTGACCGACGAAATCTACGGCGACTTTGTGAGCGTGGTCGCGCAAGGGCGCAAGTTGGAAACCGCGCGCGTGCGTGAATTGGCGGATGGGCGCGTGTACACCGGCAAACAAGCCAAACAAGTCGGCTTGGTGGACGAATTGGGGAATTTGGACGCGGCAGTGGATGCGGCGGCGAAACTGGGAAATATTTCCGGCACGCCGCGCCGCATCGAATTCAGAACCAAGCCCAGTTTCTTGAGCGCGTTCTCATTTGCCAGTCCCGCGTGGAACGCGCGCGCGCTCGCAGATTTATTCGCGCTGGGGCAATGGGGGCGCGTGATGTATCTGTACGTCGCGCCGTAAATTCGTAGGGACGTTTAATCAAACGTCCCTACAATCTTCGCAAATGAAATCCGCCGTCCACGTTGATCACTTCGCCGGTCGAGTACGGCAGCGCGTCGCGCGCAATCGCGACGACCGCGCGCGCGACATCCTCCGGTTGTCCCCAACGCCGAATCGGAAAAATTCCTTCCGCGATCATCTTGTCGTACTTGGCTTTCACCACACTCGTCAAATCCGTTTCGATCACGCCGGGGCGAATTTCGTAAACGTGGATGCCGTACTCTGACAAACGATCCGCAAACAACGTCGTCATCATCGCGACGCCGGCTTTAGAAATGCAATACTCGCCGCGATTCGGACTGCTGGCGTACGAACTGAGCGAGCCGATGTTGACGATTTTCGCGCCGCCGATCTTGTGTTCGATCATTTTGCGCGCGACGAGTTGCGTCAGAAAAAACGGACCGCGCAAATTCGTCGCCATCACTTCGTCGTAACTCGCTTCGGTCGTTTCGAGTATGTCCACGCGTTGGCGCGGCGCGATTCCCGCGTTGTTCACCAGCAGATCAATCCGCCCGAACGTCTCCAAAGTCTGCGCGACCAAGCGCGCGCGATCTGTCGCGTTTGCTACATCCGCTTGAATGACGATGCCGCGCGCGCCCGCCGCTTGAACTTGCGCGCGCGCTTCCTCCGCCGCCTGCGCATTGCCGCGATAGTTGATGATGACGTTCCATCGTTCCCGCGCCAGCGCCACCGCAATCGCGCGCCCGATGCCGCGCGCCGCGCCGGTCACGAGCGCGATTCTATTTTTCGTACTTGACATCACATTCCCCTTGTCTCCCTCTCTCCTTGTCTCCCCCTCTCCCCGTCAATTCACCGCGCGTTCAGCTTTGGACAGCGCTTCCAAGAAAAAATACTCGCCCCACATCACGCTTTCGTCCACGCCCAAGCCCTTGCGTTGATGATAACAACCGTGCTTGAGAATTCCTTCCCAGCCCGGCGTGTCAATTGCCAGAAACTCCGGCTCGGTCAGCGTGTCCAGGATTGTGAGCGCGTAATCACGATACAAGCGTGCGCGCGCCGCGTCGCCGGTGAGTTGCGCGAGATTCCACAAACCTCCGGCGGCAATCGCGGCGGCGGAACTTTCGTACCGCGATCCTGGGTTCGGTTCGTCCCAATCGTTCGGCGGCACACCGTTCGCTGGAGTTCGCTCGATGTAGAAATTCGCGCACGCTTCGGCAGTCTGCAACAAGCGCGCGTCGCGCGTGAAACTGTACGCCGTGCCAAAACCGTACAGCGCCCAGGTCAAACCGCGCGCCCACGACGAATCGTTGCGGTACCCTTGATGCGTCGTCTGGCGCAAAAATTCGCCGGTGTTCAGATCGAAAATGCCTTCGTGCGACGTACTGCCGTCGCCGCGCACGAAGTATTTGCGCGTCGTCAAGCAATGCTGGGTCGCTTTGCGAAGCAAATCCGCGTCGCCGGTTTGTTGCGCGGCGTAAAAAATGATCCCGACGTTCATCATAATATCAATGAACAAACTCTCGTCGGCGACGAACGAGCGCAAATATTGTCCGCGCGCTTTGAAACGCAAGCCCATCGTTTGCCCGGCTTGAACGACGACTTTTTTGATCGCCGGATCGCCGGTCAAATCGTACCAGCGTTTATACGTTGACCAAAAGAGAAACCCGAGATCGTGCACGTTGCGATCCGTCCGGCGGTGCTCGATCAAGCGCGAATAATGTTCCGCTTGCGCGCGCCAATAGTCCTCGCGCGTCCGTTCGTACAGCAACCAGAGTTGTCCGCCCAGAAACCCTTCGCACCAATTCGTCCACGCTTCGCCGCCGTGTTTCCACTTGCCGTTTTGCGTGTACATCGGAAAATAATCGGGCTGCGTTTCGATCAGACGGCGCAATTGTTGCGCGGCAAAATCGAACGCGCGATTGATTTTGAAAGTGAGATTCGTCATCGTCTGCTCCTGTGCCACCGATTATATTCGGATCGCGCGGCTCGACCAAATGGCGCGCGCAACGACAAACTGCCTCAAATTTCGCTTTTTGCAGAATTTGACAATCGGTTGATTTCGGTTTAATATCTTATAGGATATAAAATATATCCCATAAGATTTTTGGTCACGGGTCTGACTCACGCCGCAGGAGCAGACGGACGAAAAAAATGCTTACCTCGGTCGAACTTCCAAAGTATCGCACCAAAGAAGAATACGCCTACGACGTGCTTCGGCGCGCGATTCTGCACTGCCAGCTCAAGCCCGGCGAGAAACTCGTCGCGGATAATCTGCGCGCGATGCTGGGCATCAGCCCCATCCCCATTCGCGCCGCGCTCCAGCGGTTGCAAGCCGAAGGACTGGTCGAGATCACGCCGCACACGGGCGCGGTCGTCTCCGAACTGTCGCCCGGCAATTTCGAGCCGGTCTCCCTCCTCCTCGAACGCCTCGAAATCTTGGCGTTCGAAGTCGCCGCGCGCAGAGCCACTCCCGCCGATATCGCGCGTCTGCGCCAAATCGTCCGAGAGCTGGAAGACGCGCTCGCCGTCAAAGATATGGAACGCTGGTCGGAATTGAACATCGAATTCCACAGCACGGTCGCCGCGATCACGCAAATGAAATTGCTGATCGAATTTTCCAACCGCCTGTTGGACGCGTGGACGCGCTTGCGGCGCTGGTATCTGCCGCAAATCATCACGCAACTGCCCCAAGCCCAAGCCGAGCATCGCAAAATGGTTGACCTGTTGGCGCGGCGCGATGTCGTCCGGCTGACGAAGATCGCCGCCGAACACAGCCGCCGCCTGCGCGAGTACGCGCACCAAGCAACCGCTAATGTGCCGTCGCAATCGGCGGAACCCAAATCGCCGCGCGGCGCGCGCCGGCGTTCTGCTTCGCTCGAGAAAGGACGATGAAAATGAACAAACGATTGTTGCAATGGATCACTCCCCTGCTGGGTGTGTCCGTCTTCTTGGCGATCTGGCAAATCGGCGTGCTGGCGTTCAACGTCCCGGCGTACTTTTTGCCGACGCCGACGCGGATCCTGGAAGAAGCGCTCAAGGAATACTCCAAGTTGTGGAATCACGGCTGGATCACCGTGTACGAAATGCTCGCGGGCTATTTTCTCGCCGTGTGCATCGGCGTGCCGCTCGCGATCGCAATGACCTCCTCGCGCCGCTTTGACGAATTCGTCACGCCGACGATGCTCTTTTTCCAGGTCGTGCCGAAGATCGCCGTCGCGCCCTTGTTCATCGTTTGGTTCGGCGTCGGCATCACGCCGAAAATCCTGGTCGCCTTCCTGATTTCATTTTTCCCGATCGTGATTGACACCGCCGTCGGGTTGCGCTCGATGACGCCGGAGATGATCGATCTGGCGCGCTCGATGGGCGCGTCGCGGATGCAAATCTTTCGCGATTTCCGCCTGCCGACGAGTTTGCCGTACCTCTTCAGCGGGCTCAAAGTCGCGGCGACGCTCGCCGTCGCCGGCGCGGTCGTCGGCGAATTCGTCGGCGCGGACAAGGGGCTGGGTTATCTCCTGCTCGTGACGAACTCGAATATGCAAACCGCGCTGATGTTCGCGACGATCGTCGTCCTGACGCTCATCGGCTTGATCTTTTTCTACATCATCGAATTCCTCGAATCGCTTTTGATTCCCTGGCACGTCACGCAACGCACCAAAGAAGAAACTGCCACGATGTAAGTGCCAAATGTGCCAAAGATGCCAAAGATGCCAAAGAAGCCAAATGTGCCAAAGGAGGTGCATCCAATTTCTAATCTCTAGTCTCCAATTTCCAATCTCTAATTTCCAAATTCACGAGGAGAAGAAAAAAATGAAAACGTTCGTTCGTTACGCGCTGCTCGCGCTCGTACTCGTCGCCGTGTTGGTCGCGTGCGCGCCCGCCCCAACCCCGACGCCGTTGCCCAAACCGACGGATGCGCCCAAGCCCACCGCCACGCCGTTGGTCAAGTTCCCGTTCCGCTTGAACTGGACGCTGTACGGCGAACACGCCGCTTTCTTCGTCGCGTTCGAAAAAGGTTTCTACAAGACGTCCTATAGTTTGTCAAGCCCCAAAATAATGCCGCGGGGCAAATAAAGTTCGCTAAGCAGGCGCGTGGAAGTAACCTCATCCAAAAGATGAAGTAGCAGAAGGTGATGTGATTCGCACCTGAACAACAGA
>VGOB01000019.1 GCA_016865935.1 Chloroflexota bacterium
CATGTGATACCTCCCAGGAGATTCGGACTGTGCCCAAGTATACACCCGCTAGCGTATTTGTGCGAAAAAAACTTGCTGCCCCTGCTCAAAACTCAGCCCCGTGCAAGGGGAATTTGTGCGAAGAAAGGTAACTACTCAGCCCATGCAACTTTTTAGTGGCGTCGAGATGACTCGACCACAATATACAGTGGTGCCACTTCTGAAGTTCTTGAGCAACTATGGCAACGACCACAACATCTAGTAGCCAAGCGCGTGACGGCTACTAAAAAAACGGGCAGGCTGAGTAGTTACGAAAAAAGAAATGTGACATTGGCAAACTATTGACACTCGGTCCAGTACACGCGCGCGCCGTTGGGGTAACTTTCCCAATAACTGTAGCACGATTTCTTGCTAATGTCGCGCCCGGAACTGGTCAACGTGTATTGCACCGCCATCGGATTTTGGTTCGTCACGCGTGCGAGCCAATCGCCTTCCGATTTCCAGTGCCCGCCTGCCCACACCAAGCGTCCGGAACTATTTTGCAACGTGCCTTGCCCGATCGGATCGGATAAATTGCCGGGCGCAAACACCGCGAGCGCCATTCCACTCAACGGCTTGGCATCGAGAAAAACGTCAATGTGTTGTCCGCCGCTGCCGATCTTGTACCACGCACTCGCGCCCGCGCCGAGCGTACGTTGCGCGCCATCCGCGCTCAACGCGCTCGTCGGACTCGCGCCATCGCGCGATGAAACTGGCGGCGCAACCGGCGCGGGACTGACCGCCGGCGCAACGCGCGGCGCGAAATTTGCAGGCGGCACCGGCGCGGGACTGACCGCCGGCGCAACGCGCGGCGCGAAATTTGCAGGCGGCACCGGCGCGGAGTTGACCGCCGGGACCGCGCGCGGCGCGTGAACGATCACCGGCGTCGGCGCGCGGACGATTCCCGACACCGTGAATCGTTCGCCGATGTTCAACGGACGCGGCGTGGGCCACGGCGTCGTCGTCAACCAGGGAAGTCCCTGACCCCAGGGCCACGGATCAGCCGCGCGTGCGGTCGTCGCCATTCCAACTAGCATCAGCAACGCAAAAACGATCGTGACGAGCCCTTGGAGGAATGAACGCGTTTTCATTTTACACTCCTGTGGGGACGTTTGATTAAACGTCCCTACCCACGTTTCCGCAGAAACGCCGGAATGTCCAAATCCTCGCGGTCGAATTGGCGCACCGGAAAATCAATCGTCTTGCGCGCGGGCGCGGTCACGACGTTGCCGACGGCTTGCCCCGCGCCGGTTTGGCGTTTCGCCAGCGCGCTGAAACCGGTCGCGATCACCGTGACTTGAATTTCGTCTTTCAAGTCCGGATTGATCACCGCGCCGAAGATCAAATTGACGTCCGGATCGGACACGCGGCGCACCACATCGGCGGCTTGGTAGACATCGTTGAGCGCGAGATCGACGCCGCCCGAGACGTTGAGCAGAACGCCCTTCGCGCCATCAATCGCCACGTCGAGCAACGCGCTCTTGATCGCGGCTTCGGCGGCGGCAATCGCGCGATTCTCACCCGAGCCGCGCCCAATCGCCATCAACGCCGCGCCGCCCACACCCATAATCGTTTTCACGTCGGCGAAATCGAGATTGATCAAACCTGGGACGGTGATCAACTCGCTGATCCCCTGGATGCCTTGCCGCAACACATCGTCCGCCGTGCGGAACGCGTTTTGCAGAGTGACTTTTTTGTCGCTCACTTCGAGCAGGCGATCGTTCGGAATGATGATGAGCGTGTCCACCTGGTCTTTGAGTTTGGCAAGACCCTCGTCGGCGACTTGACGGCGGCGCGTCCCTTCGAACGTAAACGGCTTGGTGACGACGCCAATCGCGAGCGCGCCCGCTTCTTTGGCGATGCGCGCGACAATCGGCGCGGCACCAGTGCCGGTCCCGCCGCCCATTCCGGCGGTGATGAACACCATATCGGAGCCGACGAGCGCGTCGTACAACTCTTCGGACGATTCTTCCGCGGCTTTTTCGCCGATGATCGGATCGCCGCCCGCGCCTAGCCCGCGCGTCAATTTGTCGCCGATGCGAAGTTTGTTCGTCGCGCGCGAATGAAGCAACGCCTGTCCATCGGTGTTGATCGCGACGAAATTGACGCCGTGCAAACCTTCGTCAATCATCCGATTGACCGCGTTCGTTCCACCGCCGCCCACGCCGATCACTTTGATCTCGGCGAAATTTTCCGGACCCGCGTTGGTCTCTTTGGGTTGTTGAAGCATACTTTCCTCCCGGCGCGCTGCGTTCGCGCTCCAATTCGTGCCTTTGCGTTTTACGTCTACTACAACGTTTTTTGCGGTCTCCATTGATCCCCCACATCTAGTAGCAAAAGGAGCGGCTTGCCACAATATCTAGGGAGTGTACAGACATTTTATCTTATCTGTACACTTCTGTCAAGCCCCTTTTGCTAAATTTCGGAAATTCGCTTTTCGAGCGATTTTCCGAACACCTGTTCGGTTTTTCGATTCCTACCCCGGCAAAATCGCGCCGCGCGCCCAACCGAACAATCCGCCCAACGGATTCGATTTTTTCGATCCGCCGCGCGGCGGCTTGGCGACCGCCTGCGTTTCTTGCTGTGTCCAGCCCCAGCGCAACAAGCCGATGCTCGTCGCAAACGCGGCGGACGACACGCGATCCACAAAACCCTCCAGATCGCGCGGCGCGCCGACGCGCACCGGCATATCGAGGACCTGACGCGCCACCGCTTTGATGCCGACCAATTCGGCGGTGCCGCCGCACAAGACGACACCGGCCGGCAGCAAGTTGTCATAGCCCGATCGTTTGATCTCGGTCAGGATCAACTGGCAAATTTCTTCGACCCGCGCGCCGATGATCTCCGCGACATCGCGCCGCGCGACGGTACGCCGCCCTTCCTCACCGAACGCCGCCACGTCAATCAGATCCGTGTCCGGCACTTGATTCGGGTCGGCGTGCCCGTACTTGAGTTTCATTTCTTCCGCCGCGTCGAACGGCGTGCGCAATCCGACCGCGAGATCGTTCGTGATGTGCAAACCGCCGGTCGGCAAAATGACCGTGTGCCAGATACTGCCGTCAATAAAAATCGCGATATCGGTTGTGCCGCCGCCAATGTCCGCCAGCACGACGCCCATTTCTTTTTCCGCCGTCGTCAGCACCGCGTCGCCCGCCGCGATGGGTTCCAGCACCAGGTCAAGAATTTTCAGCCCCGCGCCTTCGACCGCTTTGGTCACATTTTGAATGGACGCCGCCGCGCCGGTGACGATGTGCGCTTCCACTTCCAAGCGAAAGCCGATCATCCCAAGCGGATCCTTGACGCCGTCTTGTCCATCGAGCGTAAACCCGCGCGGGATGACGTGAATGATCTCGCGATTCGTCGGAACCGCGATTGCTTCTGCGGCTTCGAGCGCGCGATCAATATCGTCTTGCGTCACGCCGCGCCCGGAATGAATCGCCGCGACGCCGCGCGAATTCGTCGCCTGGATGTGCGCCCCGGCGATGCCGACGTACACCGCGCCCATCGTGAGTCCGGACACGCGTTCCGCCTGCTCGACCGCGCTGACGATCGCGAGCGACGTTTCCTTCACGTCGGTCACGACGCCTTTGCGCAAACCGCGCGACGGCGCGATGCCAGAGCCAAGGATCCGCACGTTCCCGGCATCCGTCACTTCGCCGATCAGCGCGCACGTTTTAGTTGTTCCAATATCAAGTGCTGCGATGGGAGAAACCATAATTCCTCTGCGAATGACAAATGGACAAATGAGCAAATGACAAAATGGATTCTGCATTTGTCATTTGTTCATTTTTAATTTGTCATTGATAATACGGATCGCCTTTCCCTAGATCGATAAACCGAATTCGCGCGTTCTGCGCGACGAGCTGCGCGATGAGCGCGCGCAAGATCGCGATTTTACCCGGCATCGCGTCCGCGTCGCCGAGATAAATTTTCCAGCCGCGCTCGTCCGTGAACGCGATGCCACGTCCCGTTGACCATTCGAGCGCGCGGGGACTTTCAGGCATCGTCGCGCGCAACGCCCACGCCGCGGCGACCGCGTTCGCCTGCGCGCGTTGTCCCGGCTGAATCACGCTCGGATCGAGATCGCGCACCGTTGGCAATTCCGACATCGGCGCGCGCGCGCGAAAGAAAATGCCGTCCGCATCCACCCAGAACGTTTCCGCGCCGCGCTGCCAAACGAAAACCGGCTGGCGTTCCTGAATTTCAATCGCGACGTAATTGGGCAGACGCGTCGTGACGGTTGCCGCTTTCACCTCCGGCAATTTCAGGATCGCGCGTTCGACCGCGCGCGCGTCCACGAAGAAAATGTTATAGCCGCGAATCCCGCTCGCCTTTTCGATTTCCGCCGTCGTCACATAGCGCGCGCCGGTGATGTTGAAATTGAAAGCGTAGAAATAATCTGTATCGAAAAAAACGTACAAGGCACCGCCAAGGATCAATAGCAAGAGAACAGCAAAAATCTTGGGACGCTGGGTTGACCAGAGAGTACTCGTCCAAGACGGCGCGCTCAGCGTGCCTTGCGCGATCGTATTCAAACGCCGGCGCGTTTTCGCGGGACGCGTGGGTCTGCGCGCTGAAAATGTCATTTTGCTTTCACGCTTCGTACGCGATTTTCGATCTGCGCTTGTCCGCGTGCCGTTCCAGCGCGAGTCGAATCAAGCGATCGATCAGATCGGCGTAACTGACGCCGCTCTGTTGCCACATTCGCGGGTACATCGAAACGGATGTAAAACCAGGAATCGTGTTGATTTCGTTCAGCAATAATTTCTGCGTGCCGCGCTCCAAAAAGAAATCCACGCGCGCCATTCCGCACGCGTCAATCGCCTTGAACGCGCGCGCCGCGATTTCCTGGACACTGCGCGCGAGCTCCGGCGCAAGATCGGCAGGGACGATCAACTCCGTACCAGAGTCGCTCTCGTACTTTGCCGCGTAATCGTAAAACTCGCGGCGCGGAATCACTTCGCCGGGGATCGACGCGATCGGCTCGTCGTTGCCCAGCACGCTACATTCGATCTCGCGCGCGTTTTGCGCGGCGCGCTCGGCGATCAGTTTGCGATCGTACTGCGCGGCACGATCGAGCGCGCGCTTCAGTTCATCGCGTTGATGCGCTTTCGCCACGCCCACACTCGATCCCAGGTTCGCGGGCTTGATGAAGCAGGGATAACCCAGCACACTCTCGATCCGATAAATCGTATCGTCCGGCTGCGCGTTCCAATCGCGTCGCAGAATCACGAGCCAATCCAGGATCGGCAAATTGTGCGCGCGGAAAACCGCCTTCATCAACGCCTTGTCCATTCCGACCGCGCTCGCCGCGACGCCCGCGCCGACGTACGGAATGTCCGCCAGTTCGAGCAAGCCCTGCATCGTCCCGTCTTCGCCAAACGGTCCGTGCACTAACGGGAACGCGACGTCAATCGTCGCCAGCGGTGAAGTCGCCGTCGCGGTTGGCATGAGTTCCGCGCTGGCAATGGGCGCGCTCATCGCGCCGTTCGTACTCTCGCTTTCCGGCGCGAGGAGTGGTGTCGGACTGATCGCCGCGAGTTGTTGCAGCGCGTTGCCGCCGGTGATCCAGCGCCCCTCTTTCGTGACGCCGATCAACACCACGTCGTATTTGTCTCGATCAATCGCGCGCGCAACCCCTTGCGCCGACGCGAGTGAAATTTCGTGTTCGCCGGACTTGCCGCCGAAAATAATTCCAACCCGAATCCGTTTTTCAAGCGCTTGGGAAATTGGGTGATTCGGTGATTGTTCATTCGTCATTGGTCATTTGTCCTTCGTCAGACAATCTCTAATCTCCCACCACTTGGATCTCCAACTCCAACTCCACGCCAAACTTGGCGCGCACGCGTTCGCGCACGATTTCGATCAATTGCAACACGTCGTTCGCCGTCGCGCCGCCGCGATTGACGAAGAAATTCGCGTGGACTTGCGACACCTCGACGCCGCCAACGCGCGTGCCTTTCAATCCGGCTTGATCGATCAATCGTCCCGCCGCGCTGCCCGACGGATTCTTGAAGATCGAGCCGACGCTGGGTTCGGTCGGTTGCGTGCGGCGGCGATGCTCGACGTACTGTTGCATTCGCGCGATGCACGCGTGCGGATCGTCGCGCGTCATCTCGAATTCCGCGCGCAGGACGATTTCGTCTTGCGCGCGCTTGAAACGACTCGTGCGGTACGCGAACGCCAATTCCGTCTTAGGTAACTCGCGCACAACGTTGTCCGCGTCGAGAATCGTCACGCCGATCAAATTGTCGGCGATGCACGCGCCGTGCGCGCCGGCGTTGCCCACAATCGCGCCGCCGATCGTGCCCGGGACGCCGATGCCCCATTCCAAGCCCGCCCAACCTTGTCGCGCCAGACGATTCGCGAGTCCCGGCAAGACCGCGCCGCTTTCGACACGCAAAAGCGCGCGCGTTGGATCCAATACGTCTAATGAAAATTGATCGCACTGATTTTCGATCACGAGTCCGCGAAAACCGCAATCGCGCACGAGAATGTTCGATCCGTTCCCCAAAACAAAAAACGGAATCTGCTGTGCGCGCGCCACGCGCACGAGATCGATCAAGCCGTCCGGCGTTTCCGCCGCGACGAAAAAATCTGCCGGACCGCCGATCCGAAACGTCGTATGCGCGGCAAGCGGCTCGTTCGCGCGCCCGCGCGCGCCGAACGCGGCGCGCCCATCCGTCATCACGATTGACTACTCGCCTCGGCTTCGACATTCACCGGCGTCGTGTCACTGCCGAACGTCTCTACTTGCGCGTTCTTGTTCCCACATTCGGGTAAAGTCAACTTGCGAAACGCCAAATACATTCCCAGCACGCCCCATGCCGCCGCGAACGGAACGTTCGCCTCGTTCGCCAAGCCCGCGCCAAACAGGGCTAACGCTTCGATGACGTAACTGAAACTCGTAGCCGCCTCGCGCGGGTACATAAACAACGACAAGAGACCGCTAGCGATCAGCGCGCGCCAGAACGCGCGCTTGCTCTGAAACCCTTCGCCAAAGAAGGTGATGAACAACAGCAGCAACTGAATCACGATGTATGCGGCAAAGGGATTGTCCACCATCACGCGAAACCAATTCGCAAACGGCAAACTCGTCGCCAACGAAACGATGTGACCGACGATCCGCAGAATGATGTAGATCACTCCCAGCGCGATGAAATCGTCAAACCAGATTGACGACCTGATCGCGCGGCGCAAGAACAAAATTCCTAGAATGATCAAGAGGAATCCTGCAAAAAACGCCAGCGCGAAACTGGGAATGACGGTTGAGCCGACTGTGAGCAACGGCGCGTTCGGATCGAATTTGACCGTCTCCCGAATGAAATTGCCCGCGCCGTCAATCCAGCTGTTCAGCCCCGGTACGATGTTGAATGGAATCCGTTGCGGAGAAAACGTATCGGAGGTTCTGAAAAACGCCGCCAACTGTTTGAGCCAGCCCTCGATGAACATCGTCGCGGTCAAAACGCCCCACCAGTAGAGCAAACTCCGCGCGCCAAAAATTTCGGACATTGTTTATGCTCCTCGCTCGCGCGCGATGATTTCGCCGATGCGATTCACGTCGCCCGCGCCGAGCGTGATCAAAATATCGCCTGCGCGCATTTGCGCGCTCAAAAATTCCGCCGCCGCATCCAAGGTCGCGATCACGCGCGCATCGCGATGCGTCATTCGTTCGACGAGCTGCGCGCTGCTGACCGCGCGCGCGTCGCGCTCGCGCGCCGCGTAAATGGCGGTGACGATCACGTGATCCGCGCCCGCAAACGCGGTCGCGAATTCATCCAGCAGCGCGATCGTGCGCGAAAACGTATGCGGCTGAAACACCGCCCAGATCGCGCGACTCGGGAAGCGCGTGCGCGCTGCCGCCAGCGTCGCGCGAATTTCGGTCGGATGATGCGCGTAATCGTCCACAATCGTCACGCCGCGAAATTCGCCTTTGATTTCGAATCGCCGCGCCGCGCCGCGAAATTTTTCCAGCGTCGCGCGCGCGCTTGAAAGATCAACGCCTACTTTGCTTGCCACGGCGATCGCTGCCAACGCGTTCAGCACATTGTGTCGCCCCGGAGTCTCTAATCTCCAGTCTCTGATCTCTTCCGTCCCGCGCCACACGCTAAAATCGCTGCCGCCGCGCGCGTTCGGCATCACGTCACTCGCGCGCCAGTCGTTGTCCGCACCGAAACCGTAGCGCAACACGCGCGATTCACAGCGCGCGAGTTCCACAGAAACCCGCGCCGAATCGCCGCACCCGATCACGACTCCGTCACGCGGCGCCAATCGCATAAAATCGCGGAACGCCTGCGTCACATCCTCCACGTCGCGGAAAATATCCGGGTGATCCATTTCGACGCTCGTGACGACCGCGATGTGCGGACGCAAACCCAGGAACGCGCGATCGTACTCGTCCGCCTCGATCACGAAATACTCGCCCTGCCCAGCGCGCGCGTTGCCGCCCAGTTCCGGTACGGCGCCGCCGACCACAGCGTCCGGATCGAGTCCGGCATTTGTCAAGATCAGCGCGATCATTCCGGCGGTCGTCGTTTTGCCGTGTGTCCCCGCGACGGCGATTGTTTTTTTGCCGCGCGTGAGGTCGGCGAAGAAACCATAGCGTTTCGCTATACGAATTCTTCTGCGTTGCGCTTCGACGATCTCCGGATTATCTTCCGGCGCGGCAGACGTGACCAGAACGAGATCAACCTCCGGCAAATTTTCCGCGCGCTGACCGATGAAGATCTTCGCGCCGAGTCGCGCCAGTTCGTCGGTAAGCGGCGACGCGGTTTGATCCGAGCCGGAGACCTGGACGCCGCGCGCGATCAGCACGCGCGCAATCGCGGACAAACCGATGCCGCCGATGCCGATGATGTGGATGCGACGCGGGATCATTATTTCGCCTCACATGATCCGTGGTACGTAGTGCGTGATGCGTAATGCAGGTTGCGTGATGCGCGATACATAGATTTTTAACTTTGAGCTTTGAACTTTGAACCTGACAACGCCAATTGTTCCAGCAAATTCGCAATGTTCGTCGCCGCGTTTGGATTTGCCAGCGCGCACATCGCGTCGCGCATCGCGTTCAGTTTTTCAGGCGCGTCGAAAAGATTGCGAATCGTCGGGATCAATTTTTCTTTCAGCGCGGCATCGTCCACTTTGAGCGCCGCGCCGCGCTCGACCAAGAATCGCGCGTTCGGCTCTTGAAATTGTCCGGCAAACGGACCCGGCACCAGAATCGCCGGGAGACCCAGCGCGGGAAATTCGCCGAGCGTTGCCGCGCCCGCGCGCGCGACGACGAGATCGGCGGCGGCAAGCGCATCCGGCAAATCGTCATCCAGATAGCCAAAGACGCGGACGCGCGCTTCCAAATCCTGGAACAACTGCTCGACTTCGCGTCGCACCCACTCCTCGTCGTTCTTGCCGGTGAGGTGAATCACGTGCGCCAGTTCCGCCAGCGCGACGTAGTTCATCACGACTGCGCGATTGATATTGTGCGCGCCGCTGCTCCCGCCGAAAATCGCGACCGTGCGCGTGTTGGGATCGAGTTGAAATCTGGCGCGCGCTTTTTTCTGATCCGTCGCAAAAAATTCGGCGCGCACCGGATAGCCGGTGACAATCGCTTTGCCGGGCGCGAAATGCCGCGTCACATCCGGAAACGACACCGCGACGCGCGTCGCCCAACGCGCGGTGACGCGGATCGCCCAGCCGGGTTCGAGATCGGGCAGATAGATCACGCGCGGAATTTTTTCCGCCGCGCCCGCCCAGATCACCGGCGCGCTGACGTACCCGCCGGTAACGAAAATCGCGTCCGGTCGAAAATCGCGAATGAGCGCGCGCACCGCGCCGACGCTGCGGTACATTCGCGCCAAGCTGCGCGCGACGATCCAGGGCGCCTTGCCGCGCACCTGCCCGGTTTCAATCGCGCGAAATGGAATCTGCGCGCGCTGCGCCAGGCGCGCTTCGACGCTGTTCGCGCGACCCAGGTAGAGAAACGCGTTATCGTCGCGCGGCGGAATTGCGTTGACGACGGTCAGCGCGGGGTACACGTGTCCCCCCGTTCCGCCACCCGAGATTAAAAGTCGCATTCGGTTCTTTCGTCGCAGCGGCGCGCGAGATGCTGAGCAACACGCCGATGGACACGAGCGCGATCAACAACGACGAGCCGCCGAACGAAATGAACGGCAAGGGCACGCCGGTAAATGGAATCGTCGCGGTCACCACGCCGATGTTGACGAACGCTTGAAAAATCATCCAGAAGGTTAGTCCCGCCGCCAAAACTTGCCCAAACGGATCGCGCGCGTTTGCCGCGATGCGAAAACCGCGATACACCAACAAGAGAAACAGTCCCAGCACGAACCAGGTTCCGACGAGCCCCATCTCTTCGCCGAGCAGCGCGAAAATCGAATCGGTTTGCGGCGTCGGCACGAAACCGAATTTGCCGTACCCCGCGCCGATGCCGCGTCCCAGCAATCCGCCGGACGCAAGCGCGATCAAGGTTTGAACGATCTGGTATCCTTCGCGATCGTTCAGCATCAAAGGATTCTGAACAAAAGTCCACAAGCGATCGAACATATACGGCGTCTTGAACACGACGATTGCCGCAACGACGCCGCCGATGATGCCGAGCAACAACAGTTGCACCAGGTCCGCGCCCGCGATGAAAAACATCGCCAGCGCGCAGAGCGCGATGATGATCGCGGTGCTCATATTCGGCTGCAACACGATCAAGCCGCAGACGATTCCGACGATGATCGCGAACGGCAAAACGCCGTACGTCACCTGGCGCAATTTCTCGCCTTTCGAAGACAACCATTTCGCCATATAGACGACCATCGCGAATTTCGCAAACTCGGCGGGTTGGATCGAACCGTCGAACAACCAGCGGCGCGCGTAATTGACCGGCGGCGTGAACAACACGACGACGAGCAGGACGAGCGTGATGCCCATCAAGATCAGCGCGCCGCGTCCCCACCAGCGATAATCAATCCGCGCACAAACGATCAGCGCGATCAAACCCAGCACGGCGAACGTCGCTTGCTTGACAAAATCGCCTTGCGGGTTCGCGAATCCTTGCTGAACGCGCGGCGCGAACGTCACGCTGAACACCATAATCAAACCGATGATGACCAGCATCACGACGACGCTGAGCAAAACGTAATCCACGCGCAATGCGCTGGTCCAGTCGTTTCTGGTTTGGGATTGAATGGTCATTGCCACCTTTCAGTAGACAGTCGTCAGTAGACAGTCGACAGACGCGCTTTATCTTTCCACTGTTCACTGACCACTGTTCACTATCTTTCTGAATTGATCTCCGCGTTCAAACTCATTCGCAAACATTCCAAAACTCGCGCAGCCGGGCGAGAGCAAAACGATTTCACCGTCGCGCGCGATTTCACGCGCGCGCTCTACTGCCCGCTGTAAATTATCAAACCAGCCAACCAACAAACCTTCGCCCCCCGCCCCTCGTATCTCGCCTTCCAGTTTATCAGTCGCGTTTCCTTCCAGCAGGATCACCGCGCGTACCTTTTGTGCGATCACGCGCGCCAATTCAGAAAAATCAAGCGACTTGTCCGCGCCGCCCGCAATCAAAACGATGCCCGCCGCGCCTGGCGCAAAGGTCTCGATGGCAACGATCGCGGCGGCAGGCGCGGTGGCGGTCGTGTCGTTGATGTACCGCACGCCGCCGCTCTCGCGCACGAATTCTTGGCGATGCTCGACGCCGCGAAATTCGCGCAACGCGTCCGCGATTTGTTCCGGCGTCGCGCCCCAAACCGATGCGAGCGCAATCGCGGTGAGCGCGTTCGCAATGTTGTGCTCGCCGGGGACGCGCAGATCGCGCGCGTCCAAGATTTTTCGTGCCGCGCCGCGCCATCGCCACACGAGCGCGTTGCCGTCGCGGAACGCGCCTTCGCTAGCCACGCCCTTGAGGACGTGGCTAGATGTCCACACGATTTTGCCCGGCGCGCGATGCGCCAAGCGCGCGAGCGGTTCATTGTCAAAGTTCAAAACGATAAAATCGTCCGGGCGTTGGAATTGGAAAATAATCGCTTTGGCATCTGCGTAATCATCGAGATCGCGGTAGCGATTCAGGTGATCCGGAAAAATATTCGTGATCGCCGCGACGTGCGGACTGATTTTGCGCGCCGGAAACGCTTCGAGTTGCCACGACGAAAGTTCGAGCACGACCGGCGTTTGCGCGTCAATCTGATCGAGCAGTTCGAGCGCGCTCACGCGCAAGTTTCCCGCGATAATCGTTTTAGGATTCGCGCGTTTCAAAATCGCGCCGGTCATCAACGTCGTCGTCGTTTTCCCTTTCGTGCCGGTGACGCCGATGACTTGCGCCGCGCCGCGCGGCAGTCGCTCGACGAAGAGCGACATTTCCATCTCGACTGGAATGCTGTGCTCGCGCGCGAATCGCAACCACTTGCTCTCGCGCGGCACGCCCGGATTGCGAACGATCAGATCGGCGTTCAGAAAATCTTGCTCGCGATGTTCGCCCAGAACGTATTCGATTGGTAAGCCGCGCAGCGCGTCGAGCGACGATTGCAAGTCTTCCGCGCGTTTCAAATCGGTGACAGTAATGCGCGCGCCTTGCTTCACCAGCCAGCGCGCAACGCCCAGTCCGCCGCCGTGAACGCCCAGTCCAAAAACAAGGATGCGTTTGTTCTGCAGATTCATCATCGTTCACTATCGCGCGATCAAAAACACGCCAATGAGTAAAACCAGCCCTCCCAACACGCGCGTCAAGCTGATCGGAGTAAGTGGAACGCCAAACCAGCCCCAGTGATCGATCACCATCCCGACGAACAATTGTCCAACCGTGATTAAAACGACCACCATCGTCGCGCCCAAACGCGGCATAGTCACATTGATCGTCAAGTAGAGAATCAAGCCCCACACTCCAGCCAGGAGCATATACCAAGGCAACGTGTGCCACTCGCGTATTCTCTCACCGCCACGCAGAAACAACAACGCGCCAGATAAAATCGCGCCGCTCACGTGAACGATGAAACTGCTCGCCGTCCCGCCTATGCGTTGCGCCATGGCTCCGGCAATCGGCGATTGTATGCCAACTGCGATGCCACCGAGCAACCCGATCAAAACGATCGTCACATATTCAATCATTCACACCTGCAATCTTCAATTTCGGCTGACCCAGATCACAACATGGTCGCCCATCATCCGCCACGCGAGGCAGACCGGAACATCGTACGGATTGGTGATCCGCAAATCGCGTTGGATCGAACAGTTGCAACTCCAGATGTTCGTCCAGTACTTTTGCTCCACGCCGAAAACCGGCGGATGCGTCGGCACAGTCACGACGCGCTCTTGCGCGCCAATGCCAAGCACTTCGACCGCTTTCATTCCGCCCAACTCGGCGACCTCGCGCAAGCACGACGCGCTCAAACAAACGCCCAAGCCCCACACGTCGCCCACTTTTTTCCATGGCGCGTACTCGAACGCGATCCACTCGCCATTGACAACGCTGCCCCAATCGCGGATCACCCAACGCGTCTCGCGCGCGCGAAAACAAAGTTTGCCGGAGAAATCGTTTGGGTTCGCGTTCGTGCCGCCGCTCTTCACTTGGAAAAACCATTTCTGGTTGAAACCGAGATCACTGCTCGTATCAAAGTTGTATGTTTTGTACTGCCCCAGGTAACTTGCGGGCGTTGGAATTGCCGATGTCGGTGTTGCGATTAGCGCGATCTTGGGCGCGGTCACAGGTTGCGCGTTCGCCGGAGTGCTGCACGCGGCGAGCAGTAGGACAGTGAGACAGTAGAATAGTAGGGCTGTCACCATCTCGATTGCCACAATCTCGCGGTCGCCCGTCATCGGTCATCGGTCATCGGTCAGTTCTACAACAACGCCAACGCGATCCCCAACATTCCCGCCAGCAACGCCGCCAACCAAAATCGCTGAACGACCTGGGTCTCCGACCAACCGAGCAACTCGAAATGCAAATGCAACGGCGCCATTTTGAAAAAGCGTTTGCCGTGCGTTCGCTTGAAATAGAAAACCTGGATCATCACCGACAATGCTTCCGCGACGAAGACCGCGCCGATCAGCGGAAGCAACAGCCACTGCCCCGTCATCAACGCGACGACTGCGAGTGTCGCGCCAAGCGCGAGCGCGCCGGTATCGCCCATAAACAATTCGGCGGGATGCGCGTTGTACCAGAGAAACGCCAACAGCGCGCCGACCATCGTAAAACAAAAGACGACGAGGTACGCTTGCCCCTGCAAAAACGCGATCACGCCGTAACACGCAAACGCAATCGTCGAAGTCCAACCGGCGAGACTGTCCAAACCATCGGTGAGATTGACCGCGTTGGAAAAACCGACGATGAAAAACATCGCGACCGGAATGTAGAGCAAACCGATGTCAATGCGAAACGGGATGAGTGGAATTGCGATGCTCCGCAGATCGAGAACGAAATGCAGCGCGCACGCGACGACGAACGCCAACACGACTTGCGCCAAAATTTTTTGCCGCGCGGTCATCCCTTCGCCTTTGCGCGCGCCGCGAATTCCGGCAAGATCGTCGAGCGCGCCGAGAATCCCAAACGTCAACAGCGTTCCCATCGGCACAAGAATCGAACGACCGATCAGCGTGTTGCCCATTAGCGCGGCAAGATTCAAACCGGCGGTGATGATCAACACGGGCGCGATCACCATAATTCCGCCGAGCGTCGGCGTGCCGGTTTTGATCTGATGCTCGGTCGGCTCCTCGATCCGAATCTGCTTGCCCAGCCGATACGCCTTGAGCAAGCGAATCAGCGGGCCGCCCCAGACCACCGCGAGAAAAAATGAAATTGCGCCGAGCGTGAGGGGCCACGCCATTAGTGCGCTCCCTTCGCGCGCGCGAACGCGCTGACGATTTGTTCCATCTGCATCCCACGTGATCCTTTGATCAAAACCAGGTCGCCTGGGCGCGTCACGGCGCGCAACATTTCGATCGCGCGCGCATTGTCCGCCGCGAAGAAGATTTTATCCGCCGCTAAACCCGCGTCGCGCGCCGCCGCGCCGATCCATTTGCCGCGCGTACCCACCGCGATCAGCGCGTCCACGATTTGCGCCGCGCGTCCGCCGACAACCTGATGTCCGCGCGCTTCTTCTTCACCTAGTTCTAACATATCACCCAGCACCGCGAGCTTGCGCCCGTCCAACTCCGCCAGCAAATTCAGCGCGGCAAGCGACGAGGCGGGACTCGCGTTGTATGTGTCGTCGAGAATCGTCGCGCCATTTTCGGCTGGCACCGCGATCAAACGCAGTTGCGCCGATACGTCGCGCAAGCCGCGCAAGATTTCATCCCACGCCAAATTTTCGACGATGCCGACGCTTGCCGCCGCCAGCGCGGTGTGAACGCTGTGCCGACCCAGGAGCGGGATTCGCACGCGCAAGTTTTCGCCGCCGTGGTGTAGCGTAAACGCGATTCCTTCCAGCCCCAAACTTTCGATCGCGTCTGCCCAGAGATCGCAGCGCGAATCGAGTCCATATGAAAAGACACGCGCGCGCGTTTTCTCGCGCATCGCGCTCACGCGCGGATCGTCGCCGTTCAGAATCGCGAATCCGTCGCGCGGCAACGCGGTAACCAATTCCGCTTTCGCTTGCGCGATTCGCTCAATCGTCCCCAAGCGTTCCAGGTGCGTCGGACCGACGTTCGTGACAACACCGACGCGCGGTTGCGCGATTTCGCACAGCGTTGTGATTTCACCGAGCGCGTACATTCCCATTTCGAGAATCGCGCGCGCGTGCGAATCGTTCAATTGTAACAACGTCAGCGGCAAACCGATTTCGTTGTTCAGATTCCCTTCGCTTTTCAAAATGCCAAAGCGTTGACGCAACACCGCCGCAATCAATTCCTTGGTCGAACTTTTGCCGATGCTGCCGGTGACGCCGATCGTTTCGCATTTGAATTTGCGGCGATAGAACGCCGCCAGTTGTTGCAACGCGCGCAAACTCGATGGGACGCTGAAAACGCACGGAAGGGTTGGCGGGCTAGGTTGCAACCCGGCGACACCTGAGTTGATGCAATCAATCAAGTGCGTATTCGGACCTAGCCCGCGCCCTCCGCGCGCTTCGGCAATGATCGCCGCCGCGCCGCGCGTAATTGCGTCAGAAATAAATTCATGCCCGTCGCGCGTTTCGCCTTGCAACGCGATGAAGAGCGAACCGGCGCGCGCCTGCCGCGAATCAATCGTCACCTGTGGAATCGCGATTTGCGCCGCGCGCTCGACGCGCGTGTTCGTCAATGCCTCGTACAAATCCGCCAGGGTCAACATCTTTAGACGCCAGTATTCAGTGTTCAGTATTCAGTATTCAGTATTCAGTATGCGCGCTGAACACTGAATACTGAACACTGTTCACCGTTCACTGTCCACTATTTGCTCGCCACACGCGCATCCGGCGGCAAGCCGACCATACTCACCAATTGTTTTGCGAGTGACGCAAAAACCGGCGACGCGACCTGGGAACCCCGCTCGGACGTTTGGGGCTTGTCAATTTTCACCAGAATCGCATAGCGCGGATCGTTCGCGGGCAAATAGCCGGTGAACGACGCAATCGTCCAGCGCGGATCCAACATCCCCGCAATCGGAATTTGCGCGGTGCCGGTTTTTCCCGCGATCGAATAACCGGGCACGCTCGCTTTGTTGGTAGACTCGGCGATGATCGCGTCCGCCAACACTTTGGTCAAGGTCTGCGCGATTTCCGGGCGAATCACCGCGCGCACCACTTCGGGATTGGTCTTGCGCGCGGCGCCATTCGCCGGCTGAATTTCTTGGACGATGTACGGACGCATCAACTTGCCCTGGTTCGCGACCGCGCTCACCGCCGCGATCATTTGCAACGGCGTCACCGCGATCCCTTGTCCGAACGAATTGGTCGCGAGATCCACTTCGCGCCATTCGCCGTCGCCGACCGCTTTGACTTTGCCCGCTGCTTCCGCCGCGAGATCGACGCGCGTCGGCGCGCCAAAACCGAACTTGGCAAGACACTGATAAAACCGTTCCGCGCCCAACCCGACGCTCATCTTTGCGGCTTCGACGTTCAACGACATTTGCATCACGTCCGTCAGCGTCACGCGCCCCGGCGCGAGGTCGTCGTGATTCTTGATCGTGCGCCCGCCGATGATGATATAACCGTTGTCGTCGAAGACGGAATGGACGTTGACGGTTCCGGCTTCCAGCGCGCATGCGACCGTGACGATCTTAAACACCGACCCAGGTTCGTACTGCGCGCTGATCGCAGGATTGGCGTACCTGGGTTGATTCGCCGGATCGGCAAACGCGTTCAGGTCTGCCGCCGGGGACGACGCCATCGCGAGAATCGCGCCGGTCTTGACCTCCATAATGACAATCGTGCCGCCGGTCGCGCGCGTCTCGCGCACCGCGTTCAGCAACTCTGTTTCGGCGATGCGCTGAATGCCGCTGTGCAACGTCAAGACGAGGCGCGCGCCATCCACGGCGGGCTTGGACGCCGGCACGTCGAACGGAATGATGTCGCGGAACGCGTTGCTCGCGCCGCTGATCCAGCCGTCGGTGCCGCGCAATTTCTCGTCGTACTCGCGCTCGACGCCATACGCAGACTCGCGCACCACATTGACGTACCCGACGATATGTTCGGCGAACGCGTTCGCCGGATACACGCGCTTGGTTTTGCCTTCCACCGACAATCCGCCCAGCCCCAACCGCTCTTTCAAATTTTGCGCGGGACCGCCCACCGATTGCGGCGCGTTCTGCGCGAGGATCACATTCTTGTCGCGCGATTTCAGTTTCGCCAGAATCGCGTCGTAGGGCTGACCCAGGATCGGCGCGAGTTCGCGCGCCACACGTTCAGGATTGCGAATGTCCTTGGGCGTCGCAGTGATCTTGTAGACAAAAATATCGGTGGCGAGCAACATCCCGTCGGAGGTGACGATGTCGCCGCGCCGCGCGAAAATCGGCGCGTAATACCTGGTTTGATCGTCCTGGCGCGCGGCGAGTTTGTCCATCTCGACGATCTGCCACCAGAACAAACGCGCGGCAAGGAAAAAACCCACCGCCATCAAACCGATCAGCGCGGCGCGCAGGCGCACCGGCGCGCGCGACAAAGTGGTTTCGGTCATTGCCGCCTCCTACGGACTCGCTTCCACCGTGCGCCCGCTGGACAGCAAACCCAGCCGCGCGAGCAATTCGTTCCACAACAATTCCATCGGCGCGGCGCTTTTCGTCGGCGCGAGCGTGGCGGGCGACGCGGGCTTGGACGCAGCGGGATAATTGTTGATCGCGATAAATACCGTCTGCGTGATCGTCGCGGGGCGCAGACCCAGCCGCCGCGCGCGTTCCGCGATCTTGTCCGGCGTCGTCAAGACCGCGATCTCGTACTCTAACTGCGCGTTCTCGCGGCGCAAGCGTTCCAAACGATCTTGCAATTCCAGGGTGCGCGTGCCGGTCATCGCCGCCTGACTGTTTTGCGTCAGGTACATCATTCCCAGCAACGCAATCACGCCGACGAGCAAGAGCAACGCGCGCACGCCGCTGAAGTTAAAGCCAGGATTGATTTCAAGTGCGGAAGGATTGGGATTGTCCATCAGATTTTTTCATTGTCATGCTGAGCGAAGCATCTCGATCTGCGAGAACGAGACTCTTCGCTGCGCTCAGAGTGACAGACTAACTTTTTCCGCCACGCGCAATTTCGCGCTGCGACTGCGCGGATTGACGGCGATCTCGTCGTCCGTCGGTTGAAGCGGATGTTTCGTCAGCACGCGCAACTGTTCCGCCGCGCGGAAAAATTGTTTCACGCGTCGATCTTCGAGCGAATGAAACGCAATGATCGCGACGCGTCCGCCGGGCTTGAGCGTTTCGACGATTTGCGGCAACACACGATCGAGCACATTTAATTCGCGATTGACCGCGATCCGTAACGCCTGAAACGTGCGCGTTGCCGGATGAATTCTGCCGCGCCGCCCCAGCGCGCGTTCGATCACGGCGGCAAGTTGCTGCGCGGTGTGAATCGGTCGCGCGTAAACGATCGCGCGCGCGATCCGGCGCGAGGCGCGCTCTTCGCCGGATTCGAAAATCAAGTCCGCCAATTCTTTTTCGCGCAGCGTGTTGACGAGATCGGCGGCGGTCGCCGGATCGTCCGGATTGAAACGCATATCGAGCGCGCCGTCCGTCAAGAACGAAAAACCGCGCGCGGCGTCACTCAACTGCATTGACGATATTCCAAGATCGAGTACAATACCATCGGCAAAAGCAAAACCATGGGCGGCGGCAACGGCTGATAAATTTTCAAAGTTCGAATGAATGAGTTGGGCGCGCGCGCCAAAGCGTTCCAGGTTTTGCGCGGCGATTGCGAGCGCGTTCGGATCGGCGTCCAGACCCAGCAAGCGTCCCGCTGGCACAGACGCATCGAGGATGCCTGCCGCGTGTCCGCCCGCGCCGAGCGTCGCGTCAATGTAGCGTCCGCCGTCGCGCGGCGCAAGAAATTCGATCACCGGTTGCAAAAGAACGGAGACGTGCGCGCGTGCCTGCGTCATCGCGATTATTTTTGCCCGTACAACAACGGGCGAATCCGTTCGGCGAGCGCGGCGGGATCGGCTGTCACGCGCGCGTTCATCGCTTGATATTTTGGCGGATTCCAGAGTTCGATCCGGCTGTAGACGCCGACCAGCGTCACTTCGCCGTTCATTCCGAATTCCGCGCGCAGATCCTGGGGCACCAAAATACGACCTTGCTTGTCCACATCCAGCATCTCGGATTTCGCAAACAAATAGCGCCCCCACTCGCGCGCGTCGGCGCTTTCAAAACCCTGCGCGTCGACTTTTTCGGCAATCGCGAGAAAACGCGATTCGGGGAGAATGAATAGACAATCGTCCAGACCGCGCGTGATCGCCACTTTCGACTCGATCTTTTCGCGCCATTTGGACGGCAAAGTCAAACGACCTTTTTCGTCAATCGCGTGCTGAAATGTTCCAAAGAACACTCGTTCTATTTTCTCCCACCTGAGGTTAGAACCGACGTTCTAAACGGGCTCAACGTCCCACTTTAACCCATTTTGACCCACTTTTCTCCCACTATTAAACCACAATCGGCGCGCAGTGTCAAGGGGTCGTGTCCATTGATTCAAACTTTTAAGGTCAGTCAAAATCGCGCCGGGCGCGCGACACACTACCGCTTGTGGCGCGCTCGGATCAGATCGCGAGGAAAACAATGAATCTGGTTGCCCTGCTCTGGCACCTCCAGACAACCGACGCCGAGCTTGACGATAAAACAAGGCGCGCGCGTCAGGTAGAGGATGCGCTGGCAAACGATCCAGCCGTCGTCGCGGCGCGCGCGGCAAACGACGACGCGCACAAACGATTGGGCGCGACGCGCGCGCAATTGCACGATCGCGAATTGGAAGCGCAAACGCTCGACGCGAAGATCACAGAGATCGAAATGCGCTTGTACGGCGGACGCGTGACGAATCCGAAAGAACTCGACAGTTTGGAGAAGGATTTGCAGATGCACAAACGTCTGCGCGGCGCGCTCGACGACAAGCGGCTGGGGCTGATGGACGCCGTGGAATCCGCGCAGAAACACGCGGACGAGACGGCGCGCGCGCGCGAACAGAGTGAAATAGCGCGCGCGTCCGCGCTGGAACATTTGGCGCGCGAACGCGACACGCTCGGCGCGCGGCTTGGGGAGTTGAACGCGGCGCGCGAACGAACGCGCGGCGCGCTGAACGCCGACGCGTTACGGCTGTACGAGCAGCTGCACAAGACGAAAGCCGGACGCGCGGTCGCGCCAATCAAGCGCGACGCGTGCAGCGCGTGCGGCGTCGGCACGCCGACGGGGTTGATCCAACGCGTGCGCGAAGGAAACGAAATCGTGCTGTGTTCGGGGTGCGGGAGAATTTTGGCGGCCTAGTCCGTGAATTGTCATTGCGAGCGGAGCGAAGCAATCTCCTAATCGCGAGTTGGGGATTGCTTCGTCGCAAAGACCGCTCCTCGCAATGACACCGCTGACTTTTTCCATTCGCGAAAAAAACTCCAATGACGCGCAAGATCATTCTCTGCACCGACGGCGCGGCGCGCGGCAATCCGGGTCCCGCCGCCATCGGCATCGTTCTTGCCGACGAACAACGCCGCGAAATCGAAGCGTTCGGCGAAGCGATTGGACGCGCGACGAACAACGAAGCAGAGTATCGCGCGCTCTTGCGCGGCTTGGAACGCGCGCGGCAACACAGCGACACGATCGAAATTCGCACCGACAGTGAATTGCTGGCGCGGCAACTCCGCGGCGCGTACAAAGTTCGCGCCGAAAATCTAAAACCACTGCACGCGCAAGCCGAGCGCGCGCTCAAGCAGTTCACGCGCGCGACGATCGCGATCATTCCGCGCGAGTTGAACCGGCGCGCAGACGCGCTGGCAAACGCGGCGCTTGATGAACGACAGAGGACGGACGACGAATGAGCGACGACAATAATCCACCGTCATCCGTCGCCGGTCATCGGTCGCTGCCCGTTCTCATCCTCGTCACCGGCGCGCCGGGCGCGGGCAAGACGACGCTGGCGCGGCGGATCGCGCAAGAATTTCGTATACCGCTGATCGCGAAAGACGACATCAAGGAATCGCTCTTCGACTCGCTCGGCTGGAAAGATCGCGCGTGGTCGCAACAGTTGGGGCGCGCGACGATGCGCTTGCTGTTCTACTTTGTGGGCGCGCAACTCGCGGCGGGGTGTTCGTGCATCGTCGAAAGCAACTTTCGCGCAGAGTGGGCGACGCCGGAATTTCGCGCGTTGCGGGCGCGGCACGATTTTGCTTCACTGCAAGTTGTGCTAAAATGTGAGCGCGATGCGCTCGCGCAACGTTTCCACGCGCGGTCGAATTCAACCGCGCGGCACCCTGGTCACGTTGACGCGCTGGTCGGCGATCAAGCAATCGCGGAAATGCTCGAGCGCGATTATCGCGCGCTGGAGATCGGCGGGCGCGTGATCGAAATGGATACGACGAATTTTGCGAAGGTGGATTACGCGGAATTGTTTCGCGCGATAAGATTGGAATTGGGAAAATGAACCTGCTTGCTTTATTTTTGCTCATCACCGCGCCGATGCGGATTTATCAGAACACCACCTTGCCGCCCAACGGCGAGTATCGGCAGCCGGTGTACATTATGGCGGACAATATCACGCTCGATTGCAACGGCTCGGCGTTCATCGGCGAGAAAGTGGGCGTGGGGTTGCTGATCCAAAATCGCAAGGGCGTCACGATTCGCAATTGCAAGTTTCGCAATTGGGACGTGGGCGGCTATATCGTCGGCGGCAATCGGTTCGTGATCGAGAACAACGATTTCAGCGGCAATTTTCTGAACGACAACTCGAACATCGAACATCTGAAACCGATACCGCACGGCGGCTTGATTTTGAACGGCATTCAAAATTCGCGCGTCGTCGGCAACAAATCGAACGACAATGTCACCGGGATTCAGATTTTGAATTCGTCGCGCATTCGCGTCGAACGCAACACGACGAGCCGCGATCGCGGTTGGGGGATTTATTTGTACTCCACGACTGCCAGCCAGGTTTTTTCGAACACCGTCGAGTACTGCAATCGTAGTTGTCCGGAATGGGGACAAGACGCCGGGTGCGGTTCAGCGGGAATCGTGCTGACGATGCAATCCAACTTCAATCAAATCGGCTGGAATACTCTGACCGCGAACGGCGACGGCATCTATCAAGGCAACTTGCCCGAAACGGCGAGCAACGACAACGAGATGATGTACAACACGATCTCGAAAAGTATCGCGAACGGGATCGAAGCGACGTTCAGTTTCCGCAATTACATTCACCACAACACGTTCACCAACGACAATTACGGCGCGTGGCTGGGATACGCGCAGAATGTGCGCTTTGAATCCAACACCGTCAAAGGCGCGCGCGTCAACAGCGTGGAACATCACAACGCGCAGTTCTCCAGTTACACCGGCAACACGTTCGAAGGCGCCAATGTCTTGCTCCGCCCCAACGCCGATCCCAGGTACGAGCCCGTCGCGGGCTTGTGCCAAGGCAACGGTTTTCAAGACAACAAACTCATCAACGCGCGCATCATCTTTGACGGGTGCAAATGAACGCGCGATTTTTCGTCGTCGCGATTTTCGTCGCGCTGAGCATCGCGACATTTGGCGCGCGCGCGCCGCTCGCGTCCGCGCAAGCGCCCACCGAAGAACCGACCAAGCGTCCGTACGTTTTTCCCACACCGATCTTTATCCCGACGTACGCGAACGATACGCCGCCCGCGCCGCCCACGCGCGTCGCGCCGACGGCAACGCCGCCCGCGCCTGCCGGAACTCCGGCGGCAACTGAACCAGCCGCAAGCGAGCAAACGTACACGGTCCAGTCCGGCGATTCACTCTGGATCATCGCGCAAAAAGTGTACGGCAACGGATCGAAATATCCATTGATCGCCAACGCGAACGACATCACGACCACGACGCGTTTGCGAACTGGAATGATCTTGAAAATTCCGAACGCGCCAGGCATCGCCACGCTCGCGCCCACACCCGCGCCCACAGTGCCGACGCTTTTCCCGACCCTCGCGCCGACCAGCGCGCCAGCACTTGCGTCGCCGACGCCAACTCCCGCACCAACGGCGGCGTGGCTGATCCCCGCCTCTCTCAACGAAAGCGCGACGCTCGCGCTCCAAATTCTCGCCGCGCTCTGCGCGCTGGGCGCGCTCGCGGCGGCGATTCTGGCGTACTTGAGGTACGCGCGCGCGCGCCGCTTGCAACGCATCGAAGAAGGCAAGCCGCCAATCCGGTTGCGCTGAAAATCAGGAAACCAGGTTTCTACGAGAAACCTGGTTTCTTTTTCATATCTTCCGCCGTCACACCGCGCACGCGCACGATTTTGCGCCGCGCGGTTTGCCCGCTGATGATTTCGATCTGCGCGCGGCGCACGCCGAGCATCTCCGCCAGAAACGCGATCAGCGCGTCGTTCGCTTTGCCTTCGACCGGCGGCGCAGTCAAACGAACCTTGAGCGCGTCCCCTTCGACTCCCGCGATCTGATTTTTGCTCGCGCGCGGCACAACCTTGACGACGAATGTCACCGCGCCATTGGCTTGTCTCAATTTGTCATTTGTCATTTGCAATTTGTCATTCGATCCAAATGCCGCTGACCAATCGCGCGAGGCACACCGCCGCGATCACAAGTCCCAGCGCGATTTGTCCCGTCAGCAACACGAACGCAGACGCGTAGACTGCCGCGAACGCGACATAGAAACCGAACGTTCCGACGATCAAACGGCGCGGCGTCGAATGACTGCGCGCCATTTGCCGCAAGCCGAACAGCATCATTGGAATTTCGAGTAACGCGAGCGACAACAGAATCACAAGAGTAATCGCGGTGACGATTGTGCCTTGCAACAAAAGCGGGATGCGCGCGCTGAGCGCGCTCGCGCCCGCGTAGATGCCCGCGCCAGTCGCCAAACCGATGATGCCCGAAGCAAGCAAGTCGCGCTTCAACTTTTCTCCAGCAATTGTCTACCAACAGCAATCAGCGATCAGCCGTCAGCGGTCATCCGTCGTCGGTCGGCTTGATGTCCTTCACATTCAACTGCAACCGCGTCTCGCCGTTCCACGTGCGCGCGTCGAGTTGATACGCGACATCAATCCGTGGCGGCAGTTTGCCCAGCCAACTTCCCTGCCGAAACGCGATCGCATCCCAGGTAATTTGCGCGTCGCTCAAGATCAACTTGAGATGTTCCGTGCCGACCACGCGCGCTTCGCGCGCGACGACGTTGCGACTGACGAAAATCGGTTCGCGGTTGCCGTAACCGAACGGCGCGAGTTGTTCCAGCGCTTTGTGCAGCGCCCAGTTCATTTCGCTCAACGATGCTTCCGCGTCCACCGCCAACGTCGGCGCGAGTTCGGCAAGCAAAAGTTCGCGCGCGGCGATCGCGCGCAAGCGCGTTTCGAGCGCAGATAAATTTTCGTTGCGCACGGTAAAGCCCGCCGCCATCGCGTGACCGCCGTGCCGGATGAGCAGATCGCGGCACTCGTCCAGCGCGCCGACGATGTTGAACTCGCTGATGCTGCGCGCCGAGCCGCGACTTTCCGTTTCGCCGCGATGCACCGCGACGGAGGGGCGATAAAATTCTTCCGTGAGGCGGCTGGCGATCAAACCGACAATGCCTTCGAGAAAACTTGGATCGACGACAAACAGCAGCGGCTCCGCATCGGCAAACGCGGCGACCGCGTCGCGCGCCTTGAGCGTCAATTCGCTCGTGAGGTTCTGCCGATTGCGATTCGTCCCTTCGAGTTCTTGCGCGAGTTTTTCCGCTTCGTCCGGGTAAATCGTCGTGAGCAAATCGTACGCGCGCAACGCGTGCTCCAAGCGTCCCGCCGCATTCAGGCGCGGCGCAAGCGTAAAACCGATGTGACCCGCGTCGAGCGTTTCGGGTTTGAGCGCGGCGTGACGAATCAACGCCTGGATCCCAGGTCGCTCCGATTGCCGCAGGCGCGCGATGCCGCGCTTGACGAGCGCGCGATTTTCGTTCGTCAATGGAACGAGATCGGCGACGGTCCCGAGCGCGACGAGATCGAGCAACGCGTCTTCGGAAACCGGCGTTTGATTTTTGAGCGGCACGCGCTCATTGACGCGCAACAATCCCTGCGCGAGTTTGAACGCGACGCCGACGCCCGACAATTCTTTCGCCGGATATTGGCACTGCGGTTGTTTCGGATCGATCACCGCGAACGCGTGGGGCAGTTGATCGGTTGGCGCGTGATGATCGGTGATGACCATATCCAAGCCGATGCGCGTGGCGAACGCGACTTCGGCGAGCGAACGGACGCCGCAATCCACCGTGATCACGACGCGCACGCCGTCGTCCTTCAATTGTTGCAGCGCTTCCAGATTCAAGCCGTATCCCTCGTCAACGCGATGCGGAATATACGGCTTGACCTTTGCGCCGAGCGATCTCAAAACTTGAACGAGGAGCGCGGTCGCGGTGACGCCATCCGCGTCGAAATCGCCGTAGACCGCGATAGATTCGCCCGCGCGCATCGCGCGCCGCAATCGCTCGACCGCATCGTTCATGCCGCGCATTTGAAACGGATTGCCAATCAGCGCGTCGGGCGCGAGAAATGCGTCGGCTTGTTCCGGCGTGGTGATGCCGCGATTGTAAAGAACCTGGACGATCAAGGGGGGCAGGTTGGAAAAGCGCGCGATGATCGCAGACGCGACGCGCGGCGCGATTTGCCAGCGTTTGGGTTTGGGAGACACACTGACTCCGATGTTTAAGGTTGTTGCGATTTTACCACGAGGAAGGATTAGACGCAAACATAGAGAGTGTCATTGCGAGCGCAGTGCGCGAAGCAATCTCCACGTAGCGATTCGGAGATTGCTTCGCGAAGACCGCTCCTCGCAATGACACATCGCACGCGCGCCGTTTCCGTTTTTTGTCTCTCTGCGGTATAATCCAATCAGGAGTAAAAAACCTATGAACCTCACCATCCGCCGCGCTGAGCCAGGCGACTATGAAGCGATCCACAAAATTTTTACTTGCCCGAAAGTGATTTGGGGGACGCTTCAAATCCCGTATCCTTCGCTCGAGCAATGGCGCAAAAAAATTGCGGAACCGCCAGAGGGATTTTACTCGCTCGTCGCGTGCGTGGACAGCGATGTCGTCGGGCAAATCGGCTTGCACACCTTTCCGAATCGTCCGCGCCGCCGTCACGTCGGCGAAATCGGAATGATGGTGCGCGACGATTGGCAAGGCAAGGGCATCGGCACCGCGTTGATGCAAGCCGCAATCGATCTCGCCGACAAATGGCTCAACTTGTTCCGCCTCGAACTGGGTGTGTACTCCGACAACGAGCCCGCGATCAAGTTGTACAAGAAATTCGGCTTTCAAGTCGAAGGGACCCAAATCGGTCACGCGTTCCGCGACGGGCAATACGTGGATACGTTGATGATGGCGCGGGTGCGCTTGCCGTCGAGATGAAAAAACCTGGAAGGTTTCGGAACCCTTCCAGGTTTTTGTTTCTACAGCACCGCGTCCAACGTGATTCCGCGCGCCGCCGCGCGTTCCACGCGCCAATCGTTTTCCGTGCGCGGCGTTGGCAAAACCTGATCGGCTGGACGGCGAATGAGTTGCAGCGCGTCTTGATCGCATGCCAGCACGCAGACGCCGCAACCGACGCACCGTGTTGCGTTGACGCGCGCGACCGCGTCCTCCATCGTCAGCGCGTCGAATTGACAGCGCGCGACGCACAGCTCGCAACCGATGCACAGCGCATCGTCCACGCGATTGACGAACGCGGATCGCGCGACGACATTCGCGATCCCGAGTGCTTTCATCCCGCGCAAGATCGCGCACGAGCAGGTACAGCAGTTGCAAATGTACCACAAGCCCTCTTGATTGTTGCTGACCGAATGCACCAAGCCCGCTTCCGCCGCGCGGCGCAAAGTCGCCAACGCTTCAGCGCGCGTCAGCGCGCGAATCGCCGGACTGGATGCGAACGCGTCGGGAATCTGGCTCATCGTCATACACATTGCGATCGGATGCGCGCACGCCTCGCCGAGCAGCGATTTTTGTTTGCGGCAAATACAATCGAGGACGCCCCACGATTTTGCGCTGTTGATGATTTCGACCACGCTCTCGAACGGACGCACCTCGACATCGTTCTGCACCGTCTTGCCAACGGGAATGACGCGATGCACGGGCGGCGCGGCGTTCATCGCTTTGACAAACGCGCGCTGATAATACTCTTCGAACAAGCGCGCCAGTTCCGCATCCAGCGTACTGAACTGCATCTCGTAAATGCCGACGACGAAGGGCATCAGGTGATAGCCCATCCCCCCTTCCGCGCGTCCTGCCGCGATCAGTCCGCGCCGCGCCATCGCCTTGAGTTGCTTGCCTAACGCGTCCGCGTCCCCACCGAGGCGCGCGGCGATTTGCGCCGGCGTCTCGCGCGTCAAGCGCAATTGCGCGGCGAGCGCGGCTTCTTCCGGCGTAAACAATTTCGCGAGCAATCGTAATTCCGCGCCGTCATCGGTTGGCGGAAAACCATTCGGCAGCGCGTCCAAGCGTTCGGCTAAAAGTTTGTACGGATTCATAATCCCCCCACCTGTTTGGATTTGTTCTACATCAGCGCGGCGTTCCGAACATTTGCGCCCAGTAATGCTGATAGTTCACATTCCCGGTATCGTTCGCCAAGTAGTAATAGCCCACGCCCGTGTCACGGTATCCGCAATTCAAAATGTTCGCGCGATGCCCCGAACTATTCATCCATCCTTGCACGACACTTTCAGGGGTCGCGTATCCTGCCGCGATATTTTCCCCAATCGCTGACCAGCTATACCCCGCGCGCGTTGCGCGGGCGCCTGGTGATGAGCCATCCGACCCCGTGTGGCTGAAAAAATCGTCGAGCGCCATATCCGTACTGTGTGCTTGAGCAGCATTCGTCAAGGCGATGTTCTTTGTCAACGCGGGGCATCCATTATTTGCCCGCTGTTGATTAACCAACTCGATTACACGATCGGCAAAAGTAGTCGGTGTGGGTTGTTTGATGATGAGGGGCAAGAAAACCGTGTACGGGTCTTGTGCCGAATAAAGTCGGCGCGGTGTAGGTGTCTCTCCGTGTTGCGCAACCACTTTTTCGCTGAAGGAAAACACGCCTGACAATCCGATTACAATTGCCAGAAGAAAAATTATCCGTTGAACTCTCAGCAAATACCTTCTCCCAAGAAATCTTGCAATAGCGGGATGGAATATATTGACATTATACACATAGTCACACGAAAACGAAAATCGAGTTTTGTGATACAATAGCAATGTGAGCAGTGAAGCAGGCAATCAGTCAACCAGTTGCCCAATCACCTAATCACCCACTCACCCAACCGACGAAAAAAATTTCTGGAGGAACGATGTCCCGCATCGTCTTTATGGGCACACCCGAATTTGCCGTACCGCTTCTCGACGCGCTGACGCGCACACCGCACGCCATCGTCGGCGTCTACACGCGCGCCGATCAACCGGCGGGACGCGGCAAGCAACTGCAACCTTCGCCGATCAAACAACTCGCGCGCGCGCGCGGCTTGCCGATTTTTCAACCGCCAACACTGCGCGCGCCCGATCAGATCGCGCCACTGCGCGATCTCGCGCCCGATCTGATCGTCGTCGCGGCATACGGTCTGATTTTGCCGCGCGACATTTTGACGATTCCAGCGCGCGGGTGCGTCAACACGCACGCGTCGCTCCTGCCGCGCCATCGCGGCGCCGCGCCGGTGATGGCAGCAATTCTCGCAGGCGACGCGGAAACCGGCATTACGCTGATGCAAATGGACGAAGGACTCGACACGGGACCGCTTCTGGCGCAGCGCGCGATTCCGATCAATAACGACGACGCGACCGGCACGCTCACGCCGAAACTTGCGACGCTCGCCGCCGCATTGATGATCGAAACGTTGCCGCGCATTCTCACCGGCGACATCGCGCCGCAACCGCAAGACCACGCGCGCGCGACGATGTTCAAACAGATCAAAAAAGAGGAAGGGTTGATTGACTGGACGCGTCCCGCCATCGAAATCGCGCGGCGCGTCCGCGCGTTCAATCCCTGGCCCTCGGCATTCACGTTTTGGCACGGCGCGCAACTGAAAATCTTGCGCGCGGACGCGGCGCCAAAAAAATCTGACGCCGAACCGGGGCGCGTAATTGAACTGGGAAAAGAAATCGCCGTCGTTTGCGGCGGCGGCGCGTTGATCTTGCGCGAGATTCAGTTGGCGGGCAAACGCGCGATGAATGTTAAAGAGTTTGCGCGCGGGCAGCGCGGGTTCGTTGAAAGTTTGTTAGTTGGATAGTTGGATCGTTGGATATCGAACAATCTGATAGACAATCATATTTTTCTCCCCCGCCGCGCGCGTCACCGCGCAATTCGTTTGGAACACGGGAACGAAACGCGGATCCGCATCGAACTTGGGATACCAACCTGGGAACACAACTACGAAGGTCGCGTTGCGCGCGAACAAAAACTCGCGCAGGCGATCTTCGTCGCGAATGAACGGAATTACTTCGGGTGAGACGAGCCCCGCGAGATCGATGAACGGACGCGGATAAAAATATCCCAGCGCGCCGATGTCGTGCGCGGCGATCACCGCATCGTCAGGCGCGTGGGCGGCGACCCAGCGCGCGGTCTGTACCATCTCGCAATCAATGATCGCGACATCGGTTGAGTACTGCGCCGCGCCGATGAGCCAGAACGCGATCAGCGTCGCGCCAATCGAAAGTGTCCACGTCGCGCGGATGACGAAATTCTTCATCCGCGCGAGCAGCGCGGCAGTTCCCCAAACGCCGTACACGACGATGAACGGAATGATCGGCATTTCGTAGCGACCGTGTTGGTACGTCACGGGCAAGCGCAGCGCGTACAGCAGCGGCAGCAGCAACAGCCACGCGAACGGAATCAGCGCGCGCCATCGGCGTTCCCGCGCGAGCGCGACGACGCCGTAGATCGATCCTGGGATCAGCAAAATCTGCGCGCCGATGAACGGCGTGAACAGCAATTCGAGCCAGCGCACGGGAAATGGCGCGCGCGCGAACAGTTCGGCGTACTCCGCGCTCTTGGCGTAGAAAGTGTTCGGCAACAGCGCGCCGCTCGTCATCAAGTTGAACGCGAGGTATGGCGCAAGGCAAATCCCAAATCCCCAAAGACCAAATCCCAAATCGGCGAATCGTTTTTGCGCGAGTATTGCGAGAAGCACGAGCGCGGCAAGGACAATGCCTTCCGGACGCGTCAACGTCAGTAACCCGCCAAGTAATCCCAGGAGCACTCCTGGCGCGCGCGCGTAAAATCGTTCCAGCAACAAAAGCGAGAGGAAGATGAACAATGAAACCTCCATCCCGCTGACCGCGCTCCACGCCAAATGCCACTCGAAGAGCAAGAAAAGAGCAACGACGAAAGGTGAAAGATGAGAGGCGTGAGGCGTGGGGCGCGCGGTGTGAACGTCGAACCTTGAACTTTGAACCTTGAACTCTGCAAACTGAAACGTGAAACGTGAAACGCAAAGCGCGCTCGCGGCAAGCAAGACGATGCCAAGCGCGTACGCCCACGCGCGAAAATCGAGGTGAAGCAAGTAGCCGACGGAGAGGAAGATCGTCCAGAGCGGCGAGGTGGAGCCCGCGCTCGGTTGTCCCGCGAAAAACGCAAACTCGCCGCGCGTCCCCAGGTTGCGCGCGTAGACCTGATGAATCCACGCGTCGTCCAACGGAAAGCCGAGCGCGCCGCGCGCCGATGCGAACAGGACGTATGCGCCCGCGCTCACCAACGCGGCGAGCATCAACCACGCGCCGCGCTGCTTCATCGCTTTTTTCCCACCGATGCTAAGACGAATTGCGCGGCGTAGACCAGCGCGAGCGTGATGAAGGCGGACGCAATCGCCAAACCGATTTGGGTGTACAACGATTGACGCGCGGGGAGAAGAATATCGTCCTCACTGGCGGAGGCGATGACCGTCCACGGGTTCGTCGTGATGCGTTGCGTCGCGGCGTGGATGGCGCGCCCGTTCGCATCGCGATACACCAGTTGCGCCGCGCCGCCGCGCTGCACCGCCTTGGCAAGGTCGCCGAGATCCGTCGCGCGGATTTCGGTGATTTCCGCGCCATAACGTTTTTCCGCGAGCGGTTGCGCGGCAAGGTCGGCGGGGACGGGCGCGAGCGCGACGAAGAGTTGCGTGTACGAACGATCCAGCAACCGCACGCCGATTTCGTCCACGAGCGTCACGGTGTACGGCATGGCGAGCGCGCGCCACATCTCTTGCGCGTCGACGCGCAGCGCCAACACGCCTGCGATGTCACCTGCGTTGTTCAGGATCGGCGCGCTGTACAACTGCACCACCGCGTTCGCTTCGCGCGCGGGCGCCGACGCGTGCAAGTGCCCGCGCAACGCCTCGCGCACAAAGACGCGCGTGCGCCAATTCGCGCGCATCGCGTCGTCCGTCGTCATGATGACGATGCCTTGCGCATCCACGAGCGTCGCCGCGCGCAGATTGGGGTCGGCGTTGACGATGGCGGCGAGTTCGGCGCGCGCGATGGCGGCGCGCGCGTCACGGCTCGTCTCGTCGGACGCAACAAAGCCGCGCAGCGACGGCAGCGCGGCAAACGTGAATGTTTGGATCATTCGTTGTTGCAACACGCGGTCGAGCGTCTGCGCGGCAAACTGCGCGCGCGCGGCAAGTTCGCGGTCCGCGTCCGCGAGCGCGCGGTCGCGCGCGAGAATCCCGGCGACGAAGAACATCGCGGCGAAGAGGAGCAAAGCGACAATTCCAAAGAGCAGAAATCGTTTCATCGCGTACTCTCACTCATCGAGCGGAGGAATGATCATATTCGCCAAAAATTCATCGCGTTCGAGAAAAGGGACAAGGTCTTCCAAGGGTTTCGAGACCATCGAGCCGTCCGGTTTTTGCATCGAAGAAAGGCGCGGCGCGGTCGCTTGGTTCGGCGTGATCTTGACATCGCAAATGACGGGACCCGCGCGATCCAAGGTTTCGCGCACGCGCGCGCGAAGATGATCGTGGCTGGAAATCTGCGCGGTGGATAATCCGTACGCGCTGGCAACCCTGCAAGTATCCGGCAAAGTCAATCCGCTGGCAGGATGACTGCCAACATATCGTCCAGCAAAATAATTCTGTTGCGTCGCGCGGATCGAAGCGTATCCGTCGTTGTTCAAAATGAAAAACTTGATCGGAAGATTCAACCGCCGGATCGTTTCCAATTCTTGAATATTCATCTGAAATCCGCCGTCGCCATCGATACACACCGTACGCTGCCGCCCACTTGCCAGACAACCACCGATGCTCGCAGGAACGCCAAAGCCCATTGGGCCCAAACCGTGACAGCCAAAAGTCCGGATCTGATGAAGCATTTGAAATGCCTGCGCCGTCACTTCACTGCACGCGCCGGAACTGCCCGGCACGAGTAAATCTCCATCCGCCATTTCTTCCGCGAGAACTTGCAGCAACGCGTAATTACTGACGCCGTTTTTTTCTTGCCAGTACTCCGGCAAGATGATCGGATACCTGGCTTTCCACGCCTGACAGCGCGCCAGCCAACTCGTGCGCTCTGTGAGCGTTACCCGTTTGATCTGGCGGAGAAATTCGCGCAGGAAATCTCCGGCGTCCGCGCAAATCGGCACATCAATCGGCATCATCATCTTGCCGATTTCCGCCGGGTCAACGTCCACCATAATTTTTTTCGCCGCGCGCGCAAAGGTCGAATGAGTATAGCCGGTTTGACCTAGATCGAGTCGCGCGCCGATGGTCAAGAGCCAATCCGAATTTTGCTGCGCGAAATTCGCGCCGCGCTGCCCCACCATTCCCGGGCGACCAACGTAAAGCCGATGCGCTTCCGGCAACACATCCAGCATCTTCCAGGTGGTGAGAACCGGTATGCCCAACGACTCGATCAATTCCAGGAATAGATCAGTCGCTTTGGCTGATCGCACGCCGTTCCCAACGAGAATGATCGGTCGCTCGGAATGATTGAGTAGTTCGATGGTTTGACTGACTTGCGCGAGCAAGGTGTGATCGCGCGGCGACGCCACCTCAGCCGGATCGAAAGCGCGCAACGTTGTCTCGTCAATCTGCGCGGCTTGCACGTCTAGCGGAATGTCCAGCCACGCGGGACCGGGACGCCCGTGTTGCGCGAGATAAATCGCTTTGTCGAGATGGTAACGAATGGATTCCGGCTCGGTGATCGTTACGGCATACTTGGTGATCGGCGCGGCAACGCGCACGATGTCAATTTCCTGGAAACCCATTTGCCGCACGCCGCGCGCGCCGACCATATCGGCGCGCTTGACTTGTCCGGACACAATCAGGCACGGCGTAGATTCCAGCCACGCGCCCGCCACACCGGTGATCGCATTCGTGCCGCCAGGTCCGGTCGTGACGAGTGCAACGCCAAGATGGTTCGTGTATTGCCCGTACGCGTCGGCAGCCACCGCGCACGCTTGCTCGTGCAAATTGCACACGCGCTCAATCGCGTCACATCTGCCGAGTGAATCAACCAGGTGCATACATCCGCCGCCGGGCAGAAAAAAGACGTGGCGCACTTCTTGGGCAAGGCGTTGAATTACATAGTCGGATAGTTTGATCAAACTGGGACTCCTGTTCAAATTGAGGATCGGTATCCGAGCGATCCGCGAATAACGCGAATATCGCTAATCTCGTTTCTTATTCGCGCGATTCGCGTTATTCGCGGATTGCCTGACCGATGTTCTAGAGCGATTCCATCAGAACGTCCAGTGTCTGCGCCAAAGTCAGTTGACTGGTATTCCAAGGACGCGGCACGAGGATCGTTTGAATGCCAAGTTGCCCTGCCGCGCGCGTGTTGGTTGGATTGTCGTCCACGAGCACATCCACTTGTCCGAACCAGCGCAAAAAATCGGCTTTCGTTTCATCGTATACCGGAATCGTTTCGCCTGAGCGCGGCGATGGCACAAAGTGGAAGGTACGGATCCAGGTTCCAAAATGGCGCATCACCCACGCGGCAGAATTCGGCGCGGTTCGCAACGGCGTCGCGGTCAACGCCAAATGCCGGAACGATGAACCGTGCCGCTGGAACCACGCCAATACTTCTGACACCGGCTTCATCGCGCTGGCGATCTCGGACAGACGAAATGCGTCCAACGATGCTAGATATTCGGTGCGCGTGATCCCCAACAATCGTTCCGGTGGATTTTCCACAAGTTGATCGTAGTGGAGCGAACAATCGGAGTGGGCGGGTTTCCAAAATTGCTCGAACCACGCGCGCGTCAAATCGTTCAGCACATCGTCCACATCCCAAGCGATGGTTTTCACCGCGCGCCTCGTTGACCCACACGAACGTTCCATTCGATTGTGCGCTGGATCGCTTCGCGCAGAGAAATGGTTTGCCGCAAGCCCAGTTCGCTTTGCGCGCGTTGCGTTGAGGGAACATAGCGATCCACCGGACGATCCAGCGCGCGCGGTTGCATCACTTGCACCGGCAACGGCGGCTGAAACTCCTGCGCGACAATTTCCGCGAGCGCGCGAATCTCCACTCCGTCTTCTGAACCGACATTGTAGGGACGCGCGACCTGCCCGCGCAAAAAAATTGTCCAGAGCCAGATCACGAGATCGGCAGCGTAGAGATACGAACGCACCGCCGAACCGTCACCCTTGACGACAATCGGTCGGTGGTTGATTCCATCGCGGATAAAATTGCCGATCGCGTAATGAATATCCAAAGGCAAGTACGGACCAACAAACGTAAAACATCGCGCGATTTTCGTCGCAAGCCCGAATTGATCGGCGTAGAACGCGCAGAGAAATTCAGCGACGCGCTTGCCTAATCCGACCACTGCGTCGAAATTCGCTGGATCGGGCGCGCCGCCATAAGCTTCCACAAGATGTGTCAACGCTGCCGGTTGCTTGCCGTAGACCAAACCAGTACTGGTCAGCAAAAAATTTCGTGCGCAACATTGCACCGCGAAATCCAACACACGCCGCGTGCCTTCAACCACGGTGTCAAATTTGACCAAAGAGTTTTCAGTTTTGTAAAAGGTCGCCCGCGCTGCTGTAGTGGCGGCGTGGATAATGTGCGAAAACTCGCCTGACGGAAAATCGAAATTCCGCACATTGCCGGTCTGGAATTGAAGCGCGGGCTGCGCGGCGAGGTGCGGCGCGAGCTTGCGAAAAGTCTCGACATCGCGCGTCAAGATCACTGCCGACACATCCAGATCGAGACGCGCGTTCGCCCAAAGCAGACTTTCCAAAAGCCAGCCACCGAAAAAGCCGGTACCGCCGGTAATGAAGAGGCGTTGTCCGCGCAGATCCTCCCACAAATTTCTTGTGTGGGCGAGGATGTGATCGAGATCGTTTGCAAGCAGACTTTCGCCATGAGAAGTCGGGTTACTCAAAAAAAATCCTCTGGCGCGAAGACATTCCCGCACGTCACCGGCAGCGCTCGATCGTAGATCTTTTTCACCACGTACTGGTCAATGAACTGGCGATCTTCTGCTACCAAGCAGGTGTCAACGTATTTTCCAAATTGCTTGATGTGCATTCCGCGATTCAGAATGTCCTTCAATGGCTCCTCGAAAAAATTTCCGAGCGAAACGTGAATGTACGGACACGGCATCACGTCGCCGTACTTGGTGATGGAGACCATCCGCTTGACTGCGATGCAACCCAGGTTCAACCCATACGACGGCGTGAGATGCGTGAACACGTTGTATTTCTTTTCGAGTTCACGAATGTAATCCATATCCGCGCGATCCACGAGCGCGTCGAAATGGCCTTGCCACGCGCCGACGGGCTTGGCATACGTCACGAACACGCCGACGCCCTTGCCGTTCAAGAATTCGACGAAATCAATAAACTCTTGCGAACGAACGCGCTGCTTCCACACAACGGTCTGGACGATGATATTCAGCCCCGCCGCCTGCGCCGCGTCAATCGCGCGCATCGCGCGATCATAGGAACCGGGCTTGCGCCTGAACTCGTCATGTTCTTCCGCCGATAGACTATCCAGACTCAACTGGATTTTGTCCACGCCGATCTCTTTCAAGTGCCGAGCGCGCGCGTGATCCAAGAACCAGCCGTTCGTATCCGACGTGATGTAGAATTTCTGCGGGTCAAGCGCCTTGACAATGTCATCGAAATCTGGGAACACAAGCGGCTCACCGCCGGTGATGACGATGTGCGCCAAGCCCATTTCATCCGCCTGACGCCCCAGTTCCGCGACATCGGCGGGAGTGAAGCAACGCGCCTGCTTTTTGCCTTGAAACGGTTTGATGGAACAATGTACGCACTTGAAGTTGCACGTGTAATCGTACTGAAATTGGAGAATGGCGATGCTCTCGCCGCGTTTGACTTTATCATCGAACCGCACGATTTTTTCATAGACCTGCGGTTTGGCTTGCTTCAGCGCGTCCCGTTTTTGGGACTCGCTGGTTTTCAATTGTCCAGGTTGCGCGGACATGTGATTTATCTCCTTGCTCTCATGTTGTCGCATAAAGCACAGTTTCGCTAATGAACGAAGTGTAATTTCGCAAGAAAAAGCGATAACCCAGATGCAAATCTGCCAAGTAGAGCGGAATATCCCATATGTGATTGGGTGCGTGATACACACAGATTCCAAGATCGGGCTTGTTTTCTTTGACAAGCATTTCGGCGCCTTGCAACGCTTCCAATTCTACACCTTCCACGTCCATGCTAATAAATGTTGGCTTGAAGCCAGGTATCGCACGATCCAACGAAACACACTGGATGATGCTCTCACCTGTCTCCGATATCATACTGTTGATCTTATCGCCCCCAGCAAAATGAAGTTGCATTTCGTGGCTAAAGACTCCGCATGGGAAGGCAACCACCTCGTGCGCCATTTCGTGATGGTGGGCACACAAATATCGCGTCAGCAACTCAAAGTTATACGGATCAGGTTCAAAGCAGGCAACTGCGTCAACCTTGCCGGACAGAGTGTTGAGCCGCATCACCGTATCGCCGTTATACGCCCCACAGTTTACAAAGCGGGAATATCCTTTCTTCAGGTTGATGTCTTTCGGGAAATATTGATCTTCCAACGCGCAGTCAGGAATACGAATTGGCATCTTGTGCATATGCGTCTGAATCACGCGAAAAAATATTTCGCGGCTCAAATCATCGGTCCAAAGATCGAAACACGCCATGATCCGGTTCTGGTTGTTCAAATAGTAATCCCATCCTTGCGCCTCCAGTTCCTTTGGTGTATGTAAGAGATGATATTCGTATATTTCCGTCGCCAATATCACATTCTTGAATCCTAAACCACGCAAGCAATTGAAAATCTCTTTGTGATATTCCTTTTTCCCAACCGTGACGACGACAACGGCATCTGCTTTCTCTTCCGCCGTTGGCGTATATTCGAGAGGAGAAAAAGCAGGAACTCCCAAATGGGTATCGCCACATTTGAATTTGCGGTCAAGCACCGCGTATGCCTCAAGTCCGTATTTCCTCAAAACGAAAACCGAGAAGGTGATAAATCCGTCCCCCCCCCCGTATGCAAAGATCTTTTTGTTACCGAGCAAATCGCGCACACTATGCGCCGGGTGGTACGGAAAAGACGCTTGCGTGAATAATTTCAAAAGCATTTCCCTGGAATCGTTCATTTAACCACTTCCAATCCATCCTCGCGCACAATCGCGATATGACGCACGCGCGGATATTTTTGCCGGACGATCCGCGCCACTTCGTCCGAATAACTCGCCGCCATCACGATCACTGCGTCCACCGGGTCCGCATCCAGCACATCCGGCGCGACGATTGGCAAATGCGTTGCCGGTGTATATTTGCCCTGCTTGAACGGCGCTGAGTCCACCACGTACTTGATCCGATCCGCCAACTGCGCCAACGCGATCACGGCGAATGCCTGATGCCC